>NZLE01000115.1 GCA_002692605.1 Opitutia bacterium | reverse complement strand
GTTCAATTCGTTGTAAACCCTTGTTTCCATCATGTTAGATCTGAAAATAAGTACGAATAAGTAAATTACTCCTACGGTTAAGAACCTTTTGGAGGGTATGGTAAGACGTCGATAAAAAATTAAGGGAAAGACCCAGATGCCCGCAAATAAGGTGAGGAACCATGAAGGGTTTCCTGCCCAATGTCCGCCGGGCATGTCGCTTCCCAATAAAAAGTCTATCATGGAGTGGGGCTCTTCGAAGAAATCACCGGGGTTATTTCTAAATGCATAACTGAGAAGAATACGAGACGTCAGCCACAGTAGAGCCTGAAAACTGACATGCAGCAAAATCATCTTGTTTCTGACAAGAATTTCGTTTCGGTTTGATCCATTCAAATCCATTAGGATGAAGAAACCGGCCATGGAGATAAAGCACGCCGATTCTCGATTAAGGCAGGCGAGAATGAAAACCGGATAGAAAAAAAGCCATTTTTTATTCGCAAAGAGAATCGTTCCTAGAGCAAAGAAAGTAAGGGACGGGATATCATAGGGATAATACAGTCCCGCTCCGTCAATGTATCCATTTATGAAAATGTAGTTCCAGGAAACTGGAATGATGGTGAGAAGAGTCCAAAAGGGATTGACCGAACAATCCAATGCTTTCATCAGCTTCGGCATTAACATCAGCAGACCGGCAAGAAAAAGAGTGTTGATCATTTGAAGAACAACTTCGTAGCTCATGGGGTAGGGGATCATCCAACCAAAAAAAGAGTCGAAGATTGGAATGAGCGGAATGAGGAAGTTCGCAAGCGCAGTGATGAGAAATCTAGTTTGAAAGACCTTGTCGGCCTCATAGGCTGCGATTCTTTCGTAGGACCCTGGTGGGTATTCGTGTGTGTAGAGGAAGTAGTTATAGGTGAAAATCAAACCAAAACTAATGGCCAGACATGCAAAAACGATCTTTGAAGCTAAGTTCACGAATTTGCCTTTTGGGCGACGATCATGAATTGTTTTCCGAAGAGAGGCCAGATCCATGGCAACCTCAAGTAAAGACGCACCAAAAACAAAGGGCGCCTTCGAACCCTTACCATATTGAAGGGTAAAAATTTTCCAATCTTCCTTTCAATGGTGAAGTCGTGAATCTCAAGGAGTTCTCCCATTGATTGTTCGGACAGACCCACGTGATGATCCCAAAAATCCCAGTACCGACCTTTCAAGACACCTATGTTTGGACCAAGGGCAATTATTCTTCCACCGGGTTTTAAGGCTTGGTGCGCTTGAGCAATCGTTTGGCTGAGGGTTTCTTTGTTCGGAAGATGCTCAAAAAAATTACTCGAAAAAACAAGATCGAGAGAATTTGGCGCGATCTGCCAGGGCAAGGAAGAATCCTGCTGATGGAACTCAACCGCCGAATCTAGGAATTTCTTGGAATCAGGATTTAAGTCCATAGCCAAGCGATGGCAATCCTGCAGGTTATTTATGAATTCTCCATATCCGCATCCAAGATCAAGTACACGATCCTTATGATTGATCCACTTGCAGAAGAAACCATGGACGAGAATATGCCATACTTTCAGGCGGTATTCTTCAAAACCCGAAAAACGCAATTCGTAGATTTGCTGCAGTTTTTCTTTCATTTTTCTCTTATGTAATCGCCTCGGCTGAAATATTTCTCTAGCCAAAGATATGCGACGATAAAAAAATAACGAGAGCCCATTTCTCTAAGTTTTAGCTTTGCCACTCCCTTCTTGCGATTTTTCCACGATATTGGAATAACTGTCCAGGAGTATCCTCTGATGACGGCCTTTAGGGGGATTTCGACGGTGAGGTTGAAATGCGGAGAGATCAATGGCATGCATCCGCTGATGACTTCTCTACGGTAAATCTTAAAGGCATTGGTGATATCATTGCAATCGATCTTGAAGGCGATTCGGATGCATGTGTTAACGAGTCTATTGACCCACAGTTTTGCCTTTGGGTAGTCTCTGACCTCGCTTCCGGCAATGAATCGACTTCCAAAAACGCACTCGTGTCCTTCCAAAATCTTTTGCCAGTATCGAACAAGGTCATTGGGTGAATCGGACAAATCCGCCATCATAATCGCAACCGCATCGCCTTTGAATTCATTCAATCCTAATCGAACGGCTCTTCCAAAGCCATTTTCTCCTCCATTGCGTATACACCGAACCATTGAATTTTCTTGAATCAGGTTCCTTATGACTTCAGCGGTGTTATCCGTGCTGCCATCATCAACCACAATTATTTCATAGGGAATCTTAGCGCCCATCAATGCTTTGGCTATCTCATCAACGCAAATGGGAAGATTCTCAGCCTCATCTCTTGACGGTATGATGACGGAAAGCTTTTTCATGAGGGTTGTTGTCTTGATTCTTGTGGGGACAAGCGAATCTTGAGAACGGAAATTTCTTTATTAAAAATTAGCTCCCGGCTTGATGATTGAGGAAATCTTGAATCCAATGCCTCGACGAAGGCGGGATTTTGAGACAACCGAGAATCGTAAGCGCAATAGACGCTGAGAGGTTTGGTTGTAGAAAACCTTTCCATCTTGGGGAAATTGTCTGCGGCGAAATGAGTTGCAAAAGTACGCATTTTGGTACGAAGGATCAAATCGCTCATGTTTCCCGAGGGCAGAAAGAGCAAGACGTCCGCAGGGTTGTCGGAGTCCTCTTCGATGACTTCGATCGAGTTTGAAAAGCGACTGCCGGCGAGTCCCAGAAAATGTTCCGTCTTCGCGATTGATGGTCCTTGATGCCTCATGACTGCGTTGATAAAAAGCTCAAAACTCTTGGTTATTGGAAAGGCGAGACATAGCCCGAATAGAAGATTCGTTTGTATCTTGAAATTATCAAATCTGGAAATTGCAAGGAGAAGGGGAATGAGAAAAAGAATCCAAAATTCAAAGGTGTGAGAATGGTACAGTAGGTAATTCCATTGAAAACGGAATGCAAGCAACGCAAGACCGATGAAGGGAATCGTTAAAAAGGATAAGAGCAGTATCTTAAAGTGATTATTCAGAAAGCTAAAAACCGTTCTAATTTGAAAAAACAGCAAGCAAGAGAAGATAATCCCAACTAGCCCTGCCAGAAAGACGTGATCGTTTATGGAATGGGAGTCCATCCAGGCGCAAAATTCAGGAAATTGTTTTCCCAAATCGCGCAGACCGTTAGCGAAATCTTTTGGGGGCAATGCATAGCCTGGAGCGGCCATTATGCTCCAAGCCAGCCATCCGCTACGAGTACTCTTTAGCCAATGTTTTCCAGTCAGAGGTGATTCGGCTTCGCTTACGATGCCTCCATAGAGCTGATCGGAGGTAGTTCCGCTGAGATGGTGATTGGTGTTTTCCAAGCCGATCATAGGAATCCAAAAAAAGACTCCAAGCACCATGAAAACTCCTAAGAATTGAAATTTCCGATCCGCATAAAATTTACTGAAAAGAAGGAAGAAAAGACATGCCCCGACCGTTCCTGCTGCAATTATGCCCGACAGCTTTATCCAAGCGAAAGAGCCGAGAAGAAAAAGGAAGACTAGAAGTGATAGCAGGGTTTGGGTGGAGAAGTTTGGTCCGACGATGGAAGAGTTGATCTTAAACGTCCAAATTATGAACCATGGGACCAGGGCAAAAAGAATAATATTGCCTGTTGAAAAGGTGGCGGTGGCATTTCCCGCAAGGAGGCCCAACATGATTGAAAGAACCAAAAGAGTTGATGAACAAAGATTCATTCGTTCAAAGAAAAAAAGCCAGCCGACACCACCAACGATTCCACAGAACAAGAGGCCAATTTGAATGGAAGCGCCGAGTGAAAAGCCCATTAGCATCCCGGGTATGGGGAGCAAGGAGACCCCTGGAGGGCGTAAAACCCAAACCTCACGGTCCGAAGAAAGATCATTTGGATTCGGTTGCTTGACGAAATTCGGAGCGGGGACGTTTCCATTTGCCCATTGCAGGGAAGATTTCACTTGGCTGCCAATGTCTTCTCCCACTGATGCTCCATTGATGAAGAAAGGGATTGAGGACAAGCATGCGATCGCTAGGAAAACCCCAAAAATATGGTCTCCTAGTGTTTTCCATAACTTCATTAGCCAAGTTGGAATGCGAAATCTTTGTGGAAGAAAAAACAAAAGAGCGATTACGAATGGGGACACTAGGAGGAAAAGCATTTTTTCATTGGAATATAGGTTCAGCCATTCGGGCTGCCTACTTCTCAGAAGGGCTGATTCAATGACAAAAAAAAGCAACCACCAAGCAGGAAGCGTTAGAAACAGCCTCAGGATTTTAAAAGCTTTGTCGTTTGCCTCGCTTATCTTTCCACAGGTACGAAGGTTCCATTCTTTTCCAGTGACCGATCGGCCGCTTGCAAAGTCCTTACCAACTCGGATCCATATTCTCCGGATGAGCGATCATTTTTCGCTCCGCCCACCACATCCAGGAAATGACGGAGTTCTTCGAGCAAAGGTTCATTCGTGGCAATATTTGGCATAAGGACGTCACCCCGATTGTAAGAGAGCCTGTGCGAAGCGAAAGAGTCCGAGTAATAAGCCTGCTCCAACCCAATGGAAGAATCGTATATGGTAACTGGATGCTCTAGGTTCAAATCATCCCATAGGGCCATTTTTTTCGAACCAATGACCGTGATTTTCCGGACTTTCAAAGGGTGTAACCAGCTTGCTTGAGCATGGGCAAGAATTCCATTTTTATATTTGAAGGTAGTGTAGGCAGTGTCTTCGTTTTTCGAATCAAGCTGGCAACTGCCCAAACAACTTACCTCATTGGGGAATTGACCGAGAAGAAAATCAAAAATCGAAAGATCGTGGGAGGTAAGATCCCAAACCGCATTCACGTCTTTTCTTACGGGACCTAAGTTGCTGCGATGGGCCTCCAGATGAAGGATTTCTCCAAGATCTCCAGATTGAATGATGTCTTTGAGATGCAAAATAGACTCATTGAATAAAAACACGTGTCCAACCACTATTTGCAGTCTTCTTTCCTTGGCTAGCTTGCAGAGTTTACTGCATTCCTCATAATCTTGTCCGAATGGTTTTTCAACGAAGACGTGTTTCCCGGCCAAAAGGGCTGCCCGTACCAAGGAGGTATGGGTTTCAACTGGTGTGCAAACCGCAATTGCATCGATATCGGAATCTTCGATAAGATGCTCAGCCGATTCCGAAGTCGAAATTGAGGGGAAACGATCGGCTAGTCTTTGAAGGGCTTGGTGACTAGGATCGGCAACTTTTGCAACTTGGCCATGGCCAAGGCGATTGATCGCTCCGATGACGTTTGGTCCCCATCTACCGGCCCCAACTAAACCAACGTTCACTTTTTCGTTCATGATTTCATCCTCAAGCTAAGAAGGAAGAGCGGGCGGAGTATGGACCACCAGCTTTTGAAAGGTACCATTTTGGTGTTATCCTTCATGTCTTCGTGATAACGCTTTGTAACTGGCACTTCAGATACCTTGTAACCCGATCGACAAGTTTGAATCAAGAGGTACGGTTCGAGTTCATACTGGAGTAACCAGTCTTGCCAGAGATTTAGTTTCGGGTTATCCAAAACTTCTTTCCTAAAAACCCTAAAGCCATTGGTTGCATCGGTAATTTTAGTTCTGTAAAGAATCCTGAAGAGAAAGGAATAAATCCAAGTAAGCGCGGTTCTTGAAATCGTCATGTTTTCTCTCTTCCCTTCTTTCAACCAACGAGAGCCTTGTACGTAATCAAGATTCTCGTCAATGAGTTTGTCAACGGCCCGGAAAAGGTCGTTTGGGTCGTCTTGGTTATCCCCTGCAAGAACGGCCAAAAGGTCATAACCATTCTCTCTTCCATATTCCAAGCCCGTACGAATGCCACCACCAGCTCCAAGGTTTTTTGCGTGAGAGATAACCAAGGCTCCGGAATCTTTGGCTTCTTGAGCGGTTCCATCAACGGATCCATTATCAACGACACAAACAGTATCAACGAGTGATTTTGGCACTGCTCGTACACCGGGACCAACTTTACCCTCTTCATTCCAGCAAGGCATGGTAACCATAATCGTTAGGTTGCGATATTTCGTACGACTCTCAAGATTCCTACAACTTTTTGAAGCAATGAGCTTTTGCACATGTTGCTTGCTGGACAAATGAGCCGTATCCTTCAAATTTCTCGAATCAATTTGGCTGGGTTTCCTGCATACACGCCCCGTACCGTTAAATCCCTTACAACTACGGATCCGGCGCCAACTACGCATCCATCGCAAATCTTCACAGGTAAAATCGTTGAGCCTGAACCGATTGAAACTTCATTGCCGATTTTGGTGGGAAGCCAATCTCTTTCGTCTTTGGACGGTTTTCCATCTTTGAACAAATCGTTAACGAAAGTCACCCCGTGACCAACGAAGCAGGAATCGCCAATTTCTACCAATGAGCAAACGAAGCAGTGCGATTGAATCCTAGAATTTTTTCCAATGCTTGCCTTGGATTGAATTTCCACGAATGGGCCGATGAAGCTGTGATCGCCAATCGAGCAGCCATACAAATTGCATGGTTTGATGATCCTGACTTCCTTTCCACATTGAACTTCAACCATTTGCGCATGGCCAAATGAAGGGGATTCAGACCGGTTCATATCGCTTTCAAGCATTGGAACACCTTTTCGACTTCGCTAATGGTCATGTTAGGATGCATGGGTAGAGAAAGGAGTTGGGCGCTTTGCGCTTCTGCATGGGGGAAACAGCCATCTTTGGCAAACGGTTCATTTGCAAAGCATTTGTGTTTGTGGATGGGGACTGGGTAATGAATACCCGTGGCGATACCCTGTGAATTGAGTTTTGATTGTATTAGATCTCTGTTTTTGTGCGTCACTACAAAGAGGTGATGGACGGGTTCGTTTTCGGGGCTTTCATGGTACAAGGAGACTTCCGTATCGCTTAGAATGTCATAGTATCTTGAGGCAATGCTGCGGCGGCGCTCGTTCCATTGATCAAGCAACAATAGTTTTTCCGCCAAAACGATTGCCTGAAGCGAATCCAGTCGGCTGTTCCATCCGATCTGACTGTGAAAATATTTTTTTTCCTGGCCGTAATTTCGAATCTTTTTCACTTTTTCGTAAAGGCTCGTGTCCGAAGTCACCATCGCCCCTCCATCGCCCCATGCTCCAAGGTTTTTGGCAGGATAAAAGCTAAAACCGGATGCGTGTCCCATACTTCCCGCTCTCTTGCCTTTATAGCGGGCGCCGTGGGCTTGGGCTGCGTCTTCCAAAAGAACCAAACCATTTTTATTACACAATCGAAGTAACTCATCCATCGGTGCAAGTCTTCCGTAAAGATGGACGGGAACAATGGCACTGGTTCTTGGGGTGATGGCAGATGCAACCTGATCTGGGTCGATTTGTTGAGTTTTGGGGTCGCAATCAACCAGAACCGGTGTCGCGCCAACGCGAATAATAGGCAAAACTGTTCCAATGAAAGTATTTGCCACAGTAATTACCTCATCACCTCGACCAATTCCCAATCCTTCCATCGCCCACATCAAAGCATCGCAACCGGTGGCAACTCCAAGGCAATGATTCGCTTCACAGAACCTCGCGAAATCATTTTCGAAGTCATCGACTTCCTTGCTCAAAACATAGCCATTTTGTCGAACGAGGTTCCTGCACTTTTTCCATATTGATTCTTCCGTTGCTTGGGGAAGAGAAAGGTCGCAGAAATCGATCATTCTTTTGGAAAACTAATTTATGATACTAAGTCCAACCACTTGGGATTCGCTTCAGCATGACTCGCAATCTCGCTAAGAATCTGATCAATTGTGATTTCTGGCTTCCAGTCCCAATGCTGACTGGCAAGCGACGAGTCCATTACGATCCACGGAGCATCCATTGGTCGATTTTCTTTTGAAGCGAGTATTTCCATCTGCCCAAAACGATTCTCGCACCAAGAACTCAGTTCCAGGAGCGAAGTGGAATTCTCCAACCCGCCGCCAAGATTTATAATGGAGGGAGCATCCTTATCTGGATTTTGCATTTGCGAAACCAAAAGAGGAGCAACGTCTTGCGGATGCAAAGCGTCTCTGACTTGCAACCCACTGCCTCCGAATCCAATGTATGATAGCGGTTTGGCCTCTCTGAAGGAATGTATCCAATAGGAAATAATTCCCTGATCCGCTTTTCCGAATTGACCTGCGCCCGCCATGACGCCACATCGGTCAATCCAAACGGGGAAGTTGAAATTTAAGCCGTATTCCAAAGCCAGTAGTTCGGAGGAGATTTTGGAGGCTCCATAAAGGGACAGGGGGGGGGTTGTTGAAAATTCTTCGGTGATCCCTTCTTGAGAAAGTCCTTTGCGCTCGATTGAGGCATCAAGGGAAAATCTGGTTTTTTCTTCAATGACTGAACAACGGGTTAGTTCCGCTGCGGAGTACACGCGACTGGTGCTAAGCAAGATAAGACCGGCATTATGTCTTTTACAGTATTCAATAAGATTGAGCGTCCCGACCAAGTTGTTTTCCATAAGTTGCAGACTAGAGGAGGAATGATTCAGCCCAGCGAGCACGGAAGGGTTCGCTGCGCAATCAATTACCCAATCAGCTTTCGGTATGGATTCGAGGTCGGATCGCGATCGTATGTCGCAGTGCAAGAATTTGGCATCTATTCGGTTGAGTTCGGATAGGTTGAGGTGGCAACCTTTCCGGGATAAGTTATCTATTGCAATGATTTCGAAACTCGGATGGTTGTTTCTGAGGAACTCGATTATTTTACAACCTACGAAACCAATTCCACCAGTAATAAGAACTTTCATTTCAGACGGTAATCTTAGCGAGGGAGTAAACGGCCAATCATATCTT
>NZLE01000114.1 GCA_002692605.1 Opitutia bacterium | reverse complement strand
AATCCGAGTGTTTTCCTCAGCGCCACCAACAATAACCGTCGCCCCAAGTCAGGCACGATCATTAATGGTCTTGGTACGATCGATTTTGACGTTGGGCATCGTCTGGATTCAAGCAGCAACCCACTCGGCTCGGGAACTCTCGATGATGCGGCCTTGTACATCGTCTATCATTTGCAGTCGAATGGTCTGCGCCAATCCATTTTCAACAACGGAGCCAATTGGCGCTCTCACGGACCTTGGACGAACGGATACGTCTATTGGGACGTGGGTAGCGGAACCGGGTATCGCATACAGGCCGCCAATTGGGCTCTGGCTGGCGAAACTCTGATCGGGATGTGGTACGCTTCCTCAAGCGAAAGCGTTCAGCAGGTTTGGAAGAACGGAAAACTTTACGTGGCCGATGACAGCGCGATTTCGACTTCAATAACCGGAAATTTCGTTCTCGGACAATCCAATTTGAATGCTGCGGTTGGAGAAGTCATTCTCATCAAGGGAATCCTCGCCGAGGCTGATCGAAAACTGATCGATGATTATCTCATGGCCAAGTGGGATTTGAGTGATCGTAGGGTGGTTATGGACTCTTCGGGCGGTGACGTTCCCGCAAAGCTCGTCGGCGGAGCTCGGATCGATCGGGATAACGAAGCCTTTGGGGAAGGTTCGCTGCGATTGAACGGTTCGGATGCTTGGGCTCAAATCGGCTTGAGTCGCACCCTGCCCTCCAAAGTGGTTCGTCAGGACGACTTGGAATTGTGGTGGCCTTTGGATGGGAATCTTTCGGATATGTCCGGAATGGGTCGGGACGCGTCGGTGAACGGGCAGGAGCAGTGGAAAGACGGTGTGTACGGCAATTCGTTTTCAATGAGCGGGGATGATTATTTGTATGCCTCGGGTTACAAGGCAATTGGGGGCACCGGAGCGCGAACTTTGAGCGTGTGGATCAAGACAACCAGCCCGAATTGGATGAGTATTGCGTATTGGGGAGAAAACTCGGGAGGAAGGCGTTGGTTCATGCGGATGTATCGTAACGAATTTCGGTTGGAATTGAATGGGCCGACTCGGAGAACCTTCACCAAGAATCTTCATGATGGAGTTTGGCATCATTTGGTCGCTCTGCTTCCGGAAGGAGGGGATGATCGTAACGACATCAGGCTTTTTGTGGATGGGCAGGAGGGCCAATTCTACGGACAATGGGGAACGCGAAATAACCTCAACACCGGTAGCACCACTGATTTTTCAATAGGTCGACGCTGGGATCAGTGGCAAAAATTTGTGGGAGAAGTGGATGACGTCCGTTTATACGGGGTCGCCTTGAGTGATTTTGACGTGAAGATGCTTTATCGGGAAGGTTCTGCGGGGATGCATGATTTGGGGGAGCAAAGCTATTCCATATCGGTCTGGGCAAAACCGGAATCTTTGGTTCCCAAAATGGATTACTCCTTTGCCACGGGATGGTATGAGGGCAATGGAGGCGAAGAGATGCAGGCGGTTATGGGCCAAGGTCGCATTGATCTGTCGCAATATTTCGATATGTCCGTGATTAATCCAAAGTCTTCCCTTCAAGCTTCGGTTTTCCCCGAAGGTCTTACCTTTAGGGCCTTCGACGGTGATTTTACGAATTCCAATCTGAACGAAATCGATGGTCGGGGTTACGCCTTCGAAAGTAATATTGCAAACAACCAAATGACTCGGAACGTCGACGCGAACTTTTCTGCTTTGGTAGCCTTCCCCACAATGGAGACGAATGACACCGTGGATTACCTGCTCTGGGAGCATGGTGGCACGGGACAAGGTGCCTTCGTGGGTTTCCGAGACGGTCATTTGAGGGTTCGGGCGGGAGCCGGAGGAAGCAGCGTCGCCGCACCGGGAGCATCCACGGGGAATATGGCTCTTTTGGACCTGAATTATTCCACTTTGGAGTCGCTGGGAGCGACCGACGGTCAATTGCATGAACTTCGGTGGGAAATGAAGGTGGGTTCCGCCGGAAACTCTTCCGGCCGGGTCAGATTCTGGATTGACGGAGTACTGGCCGGTGAATCGAGCACGACCGGAACCAACAACGCGCTCGCCGGAAACGTTTGGGCGGGGACGAACGAAGGTGGGTACGGAGTTCGCGGAGGAAATAACCTTTGCGCGGGGGAATCGCTCGACCCTTGGCCCTATGCAATTGGTTCTTCCCTGCTCTATGAATACGGAGAAGGCTTCAAGGTAAAGTCCGGATACGTTTATGAGGAGAAGGGAGAGGATTTCGACTCTGCGATTCAGTACGATGGCAGCACCTTCGATTTGGCGACCGGAGGACTCACGGGTACCGATTCGCTCGGAGGAGTTTGGTTTGGCAAACTTCGAGTGGCGAATGAAGGATTTCTCAAATCCGGAGAAATTACCTTTGGCACCCGTAGTGATGATGGAAGCGCCCTTTGGGTGGACTTGGATCGGGATGGGGATTTCTCAAGAAGCGGACTTGCCGGGGACGAGATGCTCGTGGATAACTTGGGTAGTCATGGAGCTCGTAATCGGGTTGGGACCGCATTCCTGGGATACAAGGCCCCTTTTGCCATGAGAACGGCATCTTTGACGAACCCCGGCGTTTTTGCCGGGACAGATGGTTATTCCACGGTTTACCATTCGACGGAAGGTGGGGAGAGACTGGCGGTTGGTTCGGAAAGGATGCGCGAGGAAGAATGGAATCATTTGGTCATGGTGGTCAATCGTCAGAAGGGTAAGTTGATTCACTACCTGAATGGTAGGTTGGTCGCGGAGGATTCGTTTCTGGCGGATGAAGCGGGCGAGCTGTATGCGAACGATTGGTATGTGGGCGGGTTCCCAAGTCTCAATAAGTTTTCCGGATGGATCGATGAACTTAGGCTTTACAACGTAGCTTTGAGCGACGTGGAGGTGAGCAAAGTTTACAACTGGGGTTCCGGAGACATGGGGGTTACTGGTGAAATCATAGCTCCCTTCGTTACCTCTAAGAATCCCATTCCCGTAACCCTCCGATTCCGGCAATATGGCAATGAGGTGCCGGTGGGTGGGTTGACCTTTGCGGAATTGAACGCAAGTGTGGGTGGCGGAAGAATCGATCCGGCATCCTTTCTTCCCGGAGAAGTCAATGCATCGTCTTTCACCTTTTCGATTATTCCCGATGGGAATGCTTCGGAAATTGTCATCGCCTTACCCGAGGCTTCGGCAAGTTACGGCTCGGAGCCTACCCTTGAAGTGAATTATCTGATGAAGATCGTTCCGGATGTTTTGGATAAGGACAAATTACTCAATTGGTGGTGGTTTGACGAGGCAGTGGCCGATAAGGTCGGGGACGGAATCGGAGATGAAAACGGCACTTTACTTGGCAACGCCTCTTGGTCGGCCGATGCCAAGTTCGGCACTTCGGTGACCTTTGGGGAACCCGGGGATTTGGCCGATCTGGGATTGGCGGACGCTAATTTCAGTGGAGGGCGCTTTGGTTTGTCCTTTTGGTTCAAGAGAAATGAGGAGAGTTTCAACTGGTCCTCGAATTTGGTGTCCAACGTTATGGTCAGCCTTGGAGATGAAAACGGATCTGTACTGGAGATTGGTTCCAAGGGAAGCGGTCTTGATCTTTATCTTTCCACAGAAGTGAAGAGTCAACAAGTCAGCTTGGGGAATGGAGTGAATGATGGAGAATGGCACTACGTAACTCTTTCCTATGATGAAAATGCTTCGGATGACAACGAACTCAAAGTGTATATGGATGGATCGCTGATGGGTGCGACCGGAGATTTCGGTGGAAGTCTCAAGCTGAAGAATTCTCACAAATGGCTGTTGGGAAGCGCCTCCCTCAGGAATCCTTCCTCGGGCCGGTTTATCGGGAAATTGGATGATTTTCGGGTTTTCTCCATCGATTTGAATTCCGCGAAGCACTCAGCTCTTTACAATCTCGGCTTCGGAGACATGAGCCTGACCGTCTTGGCGGATTACAATGGCAGCGCTCAATCCAATCCGGTTCGGGCAAACCTTACCTTTCGCAAATTCGGACAGGATTGGCCGGTTGACTTCAATACCAGTCGCTTTCTGATGCTCAACGCCGGAGACCCCGCAGTCAGCGGATCCGGGGCAAACTGGACCTTGGAATTCAATTCCACCGTGGATCCGGGGCGCATCAGCATTGGGGTTCTGGAGGGTGCAGGAGTGGATACGACCGGCTCAAGGAGCAAACCCATGGAATTTCAAATCGGCTTCGGTCGTCCCATCGTCGCCTTGGACCATCTCACGGCATGGTGGAAATTCGATGAAGGAAACGGATCGGTGGTTCATGATTATTTGGGTAAGTTCTCAGGGACTTTCGCCGGACATGGAGGCGCTTTGCCCAGTTTCGATTCCGTTCAAGCCAAGTTCGGAAGTTCGCTTTACTTTCCACAGAATGCATGGGTCACAACGGATGCTTTCGCCTCCAGTCTCGGAATTGATCAGGGAAATCCAAGAACCATTTCGTTTTGGATGCATGCCGAAGATCAGGAGCAACCAGGGGGGGACCAGTACCAACCCGGACCCTATGGAATTGGTCGGAGATTCAGCAACAACGGCAGTCGCGGCATCTGGGCGATACGCGGATTTTGGGATACTACGACCTACCGAAGGTTCAATTCCTCCTACTGGGGGGCCGACCACCAAGTCCTCGTCAGCGAAGGAGTCCGAGACAAGTGGGTGCACGTCGCTCACATGTATACCGGGAAATTCGTTCAAGTCTACGTCAATGGGGTTCAATGTCTCAACGCCCAGCAGGATGGTATCGAGACCCAAAACTTTTTCTCACTCCAGATCGGCAGGTGGACGGATGAATCGACCGGTTGGGTAATTAATGGCGATCGGCACAGACGATCCTTCAAGGGTTGGATTGATGATTTTCGGGTTTATGACGAGGCTTTGGAAGAACAGGAGGTGCAGGCCTTGTACGGAGACGGAGCCGGTGACTTTCAAGTGCATGCGAGCTTTGAGATTCCCACCATTGTGGATGGTGATCCGACCCTTGGGAAAGTGAAATTTACTCGCAATGGTGAGGCGCTCACCAATCTGGACTTCAACGTGAGTAGGGATTTGGCGATGACCGGAGGTACCATTGACTCCAATTTTCAGCTGTTCGATCCGAGTGATGGAGTCTACACCTTCCGTTTTTCGGTAGACACAAATGCCACGGTCGAAAATGTCTCCCCCACCCTATTTGACGGACTCGCGCTTTGGTTGGATGCCAATGATACGGGTGACGTAGCCGGAGAATGGAAAGACAAGAGCGGACGGTTGAGGCATGCCGTTGCCAATGGTTCTCCGGAGTTGATCTCGAACGGTTTCAACGGGCTGCCGGTTATGCGTTACAGTGGAAACAACGCCGGCACTGGCCGCGATTATCATGATTTTGGTAAGATCGGGAACGTTAGAACTGTGTTCTGGGTTTGGAAGAATTCCGGCGGATGGTATTTCATGTTGGGTGACCGGGACAATTCTCATTTTCACAGGCAGTCGTACATGTTCGATTCGACTTGGGCGTCCTCCAGAGTGAAGGAAGGAACCCTTCGCCTGAATGGCTCCCTGGTCTCCACGACTTCCACTCCATTCCAAAATCAAATGAGCATCATCGCTCTTCGGACGACGGGTGACGTCTCGGCCACCTATTTTTCCAAGGACCGTAACCGGAACAATGATCGATTCGCCAATGGGGATCTTGGCGAGTTGGTCATATACGACAAGCCGCTCAGCGATTCCGAAATGTCCATCGTCGAAAGTTACCTGAGTCAGAAATGGGGCATCGGAGGAGCTCCGTCTTCCTCTTCCATGATCACTCTGGCAGCTGATACGGTTCAAGACGAATATGGAGAAGGCAACGATTTTGCCATCGCCCTGATGCGGAAAATGTATCGAGCCATAACCAAGGGGGACGACCTGCTTGCCTGGTGGCCCTTTGATGACGACCCTCTTGGCCCCGATGGGGTTGTTGCGGGAAAATCCATTCATGGAAGAACCGCAAACCTGTATGATGCGGAGGTTACCGAATATGGTCGATTCGGAAGAGGGATTCGTTTCGACAAGACGCAGTCCGATGCGCGTATGAGGGACAATGACAACGGGATCGATTTGGGCGCAGGGTGGACACTCTCAGCATGGGTCAAGAATTTCCTTCCGCCTTCGACTTCGGGGATGTCGACTTTGTATCGCGGACAGGGAACGCAAGGTGGGGGCGCTCACGATCGTTACCTGATCATCCGAGGAAGCAACCGCATGCTCCACTCCTACGATGGAGGCGATGGTAATTGGAACAATCGTTTTCGAAATTCCAATTATGAGCTTAATCCTGCACTTTTAAGAGGATGGCACTTGCTTACCGTAGTTGGCGAGGGTTCGCGCACTTTGTTCTTCCTGGATGGAAATTTCGTGGGAGATTCCGACCGCAAGGACAACAGTGACGTCTATTACATTGGTAATTCAAGCGATAACGAGCTCTTCGCCGAGTATCTCGACGATGTTCGGATTTATGGATCCGCCCTCAGTTCTTCGGATGTTTCGAAAATTTACGGAGGCGGGTTCGGGGATCAATTTCCATCGGTTGTTTTGGAAGAGAATTCAAGCCGGGATTCGGACCCGAGGCTCTTTAGAGTCCAAACCGGAAAAGATGGTTCAGCCCTCAACCTGACCGGTTTCGATGCGGTGGATTGGAATCTGTCAAGCGGCACGGTGTTGGATTTTAATTCGAGTGGATTGGGAGAATCAATCTTGCGGGTGGACGTCAACCACAGTCAAGAGTCAGTCACTCTTTCTGTTCCCTACGGCAGTGCGGCGGATGCCGATGGCAAGTTCTTGGAAGGCTTTCAAGACGATTTCCTTCATCATGAGCTTGTGTACCGCGAGGATGCTCTACTGAGTCGATGGAGTTTCGAGGAAAGCAACGGCAGCAGGATACGAGACCGCGGATTGGCCCGTAATGATGGGTTTCTCATGGGTGACGCCCAATTGGGCCCAGGAAAGTTTGGTTCCGGATTGGTTCTCGACGGATCCGGAGATTATTTGAGCATACCTCGTTTCAGGGGCATCTTCGACGAAGGCAACTTCAGTATTTCCGCTTGGGTGTTTCCGGGTAATCTTGGCTTAACCAATAACTCCGATGACGGAGGAATTTTTTGCTCCGATTCGAACGGAGCGAACACCGTTCTTTTTTGGTATAACGTCAATGGCAGTGGAACCGGTAACCGCACCTACACCTTCAATGTGGGAGACACGGGGATAGGGTTGAACCGCTTGGACGGACCTGATGGATTGGCGGAGGAGGGCCGCTGGCAGCATTTGGTCGCCGTGATGAGCGGACAACAAAGATCCATCTATCACAACGGCCTTTTGGTAGCCCAAGCCTCGGGTTCTGATAATCTTGTGACCGTGGAGGGTTCCGGAGTTCGTTTGGGCTCATGGAACACCACCACCGACTTGGATTTCGAAGGTAACTTGGATGAAGTTCGTCTTTACAATCGTTCTTTCGGCTTGGCTGACGTTGCTATACTTTACGGAAATGGGAATGGTGATCTGGGTCTCACCCCTATTTTTACCGTAGATTCCAACCATTCGGCGGCAACGGTTCAAGTTCGCGTTGATTTCAAGAAGTTCGGGATCGCTCAACCCATCTCGGATTTTCTGGAGGGAGATCTTTCCGTATCGGGAGGGACGGTTTCGAATTTCTCAGCCGATGCGAATGGCGCAACCTTTGAGCTTTCTCCCGACCGATTTCCAGCTCGCCCAACCATTAGCCTTGCGGATGGAGCCGTACGAAGCGGTGTCAGTGAATCGGTTGCGGTATCGCATTCCTTCTCACATAAACCTTCCCTGGTCGCAGAAGCTGATTTGGTCACTTGGTATGCATTTGAAGAGGTCAACGCCTCTTCCATCGTCAAGGATCTCTCCGGGAGCGAAAACCATGGACAGGTCACGGGTGGCGCAATGGTTGCCGGAAAATTCGGGCAAAGCCTCCAAATGGATGAGAATGCAAACCTGACTGCCGAAGGGGATTGGTTGTCCTTGACGGAACCATTCACTTTATCCCTTTGGTTCAAGGTTCTTGACGATTCGCAGGGTATTCTTGCTCGAAACGGACAGTTTTCCCTTCAATACAATGATGACGCGACTTTACGCGGATTGGTTCGCACGAACAACGGTTGGGGCGAAACCAAAGCTCGCATGCCGAGTGGGGCATGGAGTCACGTCGCGCTCTGCTACGATGGAACGAGCATCCGCCTTTTTCTGAACGGTTCATTGGCTGATGAGACCGAATATACCGGATATCTTAACTGGGGAGATGGGGCAGATCATACTCTTTATCTCAACCGTTACGGTACGGCAGGCTGGGAATCCAAGGCAATTTTCGACGAGTTCCGAATTTACAAACGTGCCTTGTCACTTTCCGAGATCGATCGGCTCTGGTCATACGGAACCGGTGATCTTGGCTTGAGCCCTTTGGTGAACGGGCCGTCTCCTTTCGCTCGCTCTCTGGTCTCTCAGTCGGTGAGTTTTTTCGAGGGCAATGCAAGTGTTTCGGTCACGGGTTTGGATTCCAGTGAAATCAACGCGAGCCTCGCAACCGTAGTTGATTTCAACAATACGAACTTTGGCTATGACCTGAACGCTTCGGCGATTCCTTCGACGGTTCGCGTGTTCATTGATCGGGGAGCGGTGGAGAATGATGGCAACTTGAGCCAAGCAGGCGCCTTCGAGTTTGAGCATCGAACGGTTACGGCGGTGGAAGACGACCTGTTGGCTTGGTATCCCATGGATGATTTTTCCAGAGAAGTGATATCCGATCTCTCGGGGCGTATGAGACATGGAACCTACGTCGGTTTTGATGCGACGGATCTTTCCACGGGAATCGTTTCGCAGAGTGGTCAAGTCGGGGCGCACGCTGGCACGAGAGCTTTCGATAACCTCACTACCGCTAACAATTCGCACTGTTGGAGAGCTCCGGCCGGAGATTTACCCGCGGCCTGGGTATCCTACGAATTCCCCTCACCGGTTGAAATCATTGACTATTCCATTCTTCCGGTTCCGATCAATAACAATCTCGATAACCGTTCGCCGGGGAATTGGCGCTTTCAAGCGGAGGACGACAACGGAACTTGGATCGACCTTCATGTGGTAACGGGCGAGACCGGTTGGGTTAGGGCTCAAGCGAAACGCTTCACCACAACAATTTCCGGTATGTACTCAAAGTATCGGCTGCTGATCGAGGAACGGGCCAATCCATCGGGGACCGGATATTTGGGGCTTGCGGAACTCGAGCTTTTCTCCGCTCCCAAGTCATTTAAGGGAATGTTCGGAAAAGCGATTGATTTGAACGGTGAGTATTTCGATCTTCCTTTTCGGGCCGATCAGGATCCAAGCTCGTCCGGTTTGACCTTTTCGGCATGGGTTTATCCGAGACAGGTTCAGAACGGGTCGGATAACGAACGGATGCTTTTCTCAACTGATGACGGTGGTTGGGATTGGTCCTCTTCCATGCGTCTCGGAAGTCTGACAGCCTGGACTGGATCCGAGCGGGTGCAATCGCCTCTCAACGTTTTCCCTGATCAATGGTATCACGTCGCTTCGGTTTTTGATCCCTCTCAGAACAGGACCGTTCTTTTCCTCAACGGAAAATCGACCACACTTAATTCTCTTGGTTATGACGGAAGCAATAATCTCCTTAGGGTCGGTCGTGATTTCGGAGACCGAACCTTCGACGGTTTGCTGGATGACGTCCGCATTTGGGGGAGACCCTTGTCCATTCTCGAAGTCTCCGAATTGTGGGGCAATGGGATGGGAGATCTTGGTCCTAAGGCGAGAATTGAAATCGACAGTCCAACTTGGGGAACCGAAGTCAGTGGACTAATCAGGTTCAATCAACCGATCCTAGATTTCAATGCTTCCGAAGATTTGGAAATGAGTGGCTTGTCCCTCTCATCGGTCTCCGAAGTCGCTGACGGTAACCAAACCCTTTACCAGTTCACCGCCACTCCGAATTCTCTTAGTGAAGGAATCCTGACCATCAAACTCAAGGGCAACGCGGTTACGGGTGCCTATGGTTTGAAAAACGAAGAGGACCTGAGAGCGATCGATTTCCGTCCGCACCGTATCAAGGAAAGTGAATTGTCCTTATGGTGGGAACTCAATGAAGGAACGGGAGACAAAGCCTACGATTCTTCGATCGACTTTGATCCCAATTGGACGCCCTCTTCTCTTGCAGGAGGAACTCTGCTTTGGTTGGATGCGAGCGATTCGTCCACGATTTCCGAGACTGCAGGTACGGTCAGCGAATGGCGGGATAAGAGCGCAAATGGAAATGACCTCACTCCTAATGGCAGTTCCGACCCTACGACCAATGCAGAGAATCAGAATGATCTGAACGTCATTGTTTTTGACGGGGATGATATTCTCACAAGAAATTCCACTTCCGGAATCGGTGACGTTGATCAGACTTGGATGATTGTCTTCAAAGTCAGCCCTGGTGGAGTCAGTAATGCCGGAGATGGAATCATCTCTTATGATCAGTGGGTCGGTAATTGGTTGCAGGACGGGCATTGGCAGTTACAGGCGAGCAATGGTTCGCAATTTCGAGCTCGGTTACGCAAAAAAATGAACGTCGCAAGCAGTTGGATTCCCACCTCCAACTTTTCAAACTCCGATTTGAGCGGGTCCTATCATCTGTTCTGTTTTGAGTTCGATCGTACGAATTTGCATCACACCAACTGGATGGACGGCAACCTGAACGACTACCAAGTTTCCGATCCTACGCCCTTGCGCGATAATCGCAGGTTCTCGATCATGGGTAACCGGGGTAGAAACCAACCCACCGCCGGTTCGGTTGCCGAAGTCGTGGGGATGCCTTCGATTTTGGAATCCGATCGCATGAAAGTCCAAAATTATCTGTCGCGCAAATGGGGTCTTCCCATAGGCCAAAACCGAGGAGTCGTTGAAGCCACTTGGGAAAGTCCGGCCCAGTTGGGTAATTCGATGGTCTCCTTCTCCGCCGATAGCAACGAAGCGGTCGTTCTTTCTTCCGGGTTATCCACCGATCTTCCCACTGCCACGCTTTCCCTTTGGGTTTATCCGGAAACCGAAACCTATCATTGGTTCAGCTTGGATGGGTCCGCTCAATTCTCCCTTTCGCTCCAAAAGCAAAGACCTCTGCTGGTGATGAGCGGCTTGAACCAACAGTCTTTGCCAGGCACCAACGTCAATGAATTCTGGGGTCGTGGGACTTTACCCCTCAACGAGTGGTCTCATCTCGCTTTCAGTTATGATTTGAATGCCAAAAGAGCCCGTTTTTTCCTCAATGGCAAATTCGATTCCGAAACCAGCTTTGCCGGAAACCTCGCTCTCCCGTTAAGCCAGGCCTTCAGGCTTGGTCCTCAGGATGGTTCCGAAGCCACCGCCACTCGTGGTAAGGCGGATGACTTTCGCATTTACAATACCGCTCTTTCGCAAACGGATATCGAAGGGATTTATGGCAGTGGAGGAGGAGACTTCCACAACCGGAGCATTGAATTNGCTTATTCCTCCGAATTGCAATTNCCCAAGTTCATCACGATCCGATTTCTTGAAGACGGTTTGCCGACCGAATTGAACGCCTCGTCCTTCGATCTATCGGATCTTTCCGTGTCCAATGGTTCCGCAACGAATTTGAGCAAGATCGAAAATGGGATCTGGACCTTTGCTTTGTCACCGGATAACAACGCCACCTCTACGAACATCGAGATTGAAATCGCCCAAGGATCAATTACCACTGCCATTTTTGGTGAGATTTTCCCAGAGACCAACGCGACCGTATCCTATAATCCTCAAACACCCGCGATTACCTCATCTTCCACCTCACACTGGGAGGTCGGTCTGCCGGGAAGTTTTGCGATTCAAGCAAGCGATGCCACTGCCTTGAGCGTTGCGGGTTTGCCGGGCGGCTTTGAGTACAATGCCACCACTCGCATGATTCATGGCACCCCTCTGGATGGAAATCGGACGAACCTAACCATCACCGCTTCCAATCCGGTTCAGGGAAGCGTTCAGCAGATTCACCTTCTGAAGATTTTCGATTCATCCGATTTCGCCGCTTCTCTTCATCTTGCAGTCGATGCGAAGAGCTTGGGTGGATTGCCATCGGATTACCCAGGCTTGGTGGCCCAGTTTGATGCGAGCCGATTGATGGAGGCCAATGGCAGTGTTCTTCATTACTGGCAGGATGCGTCGGGAGCGGGTCGTGATTTGGATCAAAGTCGAGGAGCGCCTCAAGTATTGATCAGTGATTTGTCCGACAACAAGAAGATCGTGCGGTTTGACGGACGTTCGCAGTTGTATTCCAGCTTTGATTTCGGTTCTTTGCTCGGAGATTACAGTATTTTCGCCATTGCCAGGCATGCGGGTGGCGAGAATGAATCGGTCATCTCTTCCGTTGGCTCGGATTGGGTGTTCGGTTTAGGCAACGGAAAATCCGCTTACTGGAGGCTGGGCTCAGACAAAGTGTTCGAAGGATCTTCCGCCGATACCTCGTGGGGTCTCTATGCTGGAACCTTGTCGCCAAACGGAGTGGCAAAACTCTACCGTAATGGATACGAGGCGTTGGATGGTAACGTCAGTTTGAACGCCGATTCCAAACCACGCTTGCTTGCATTGGGTGGGTCTCAGGCGAACTCCAATTTTTCCAACTCCGAGGTTGCGGAGCTTTTGGTCTATGATCGCTTTATGAGTCCAGTGGAATTGAACGGTGTTTCGGAGTATCTTCGGTTAAAGTGGCTTGGAGGTTCGCTGAAGGACTTTCCCATTTTGGTCAGGTTGAGTTCCGCCGAGCATCCGAGTTTCGATTTATCCACTTTCTCCGACCCGGCAACCGGAGGCGATCTTCGGTTTCAAGACGAGCGCAATCGGGAGTTGGCATATGAGATCGATGAATGGAACGCATCGGGTGAATCGTTGATTTGGGTGCATACTTTGGAGTTCTCCACTCAAAGCGTTCTGCGGGCGTATTGGGGCAATGATGGGAACAGCACTTCTCCGAACTACACTCTTTGGAATGATTATCAGGGAGTGTGGCACTTGTCCGATGCCATCGATTCATCATCGAATGGTTACAATTTGTCCGAATTCGGGTCGCCCGGTATTATATCAGGCTCCTCCCTTGGTTCCGGCGCCCAGTTGGATGGAAGTTCTTATTATTACACATCCGGATATCAGGGAATCGACGGAAACAATTCAAGATCGGTCAGTTTGTGGATCAAGACCTCGGAATCCGATTCCTACCACTTGGGTTGGGGAGACGCGGGAAATCTTTGGAATTTGGGGTGGAATGCGCAGGGTCCGTTTGCGGAGACGGAGAACGCATCAGGAAGGCGTCAGGGACAAGGTAGTTTATCGGACGGTCAGTGGCACCATCTCTTGATCTCTTATCCGGGCGAAGCTAATTTGAGCGCCACGAGGGTTTTTCTTGATGGCGAGAGAATTGATCTGCCGTCTTCGATTGATGGCGTCGTCAACACGACTACAAGTATCATTCCATTGAAAGTGGGCGCCTCGAGTTCGGGAGCCAGTAAAATGACCGGT
>NZLE01000113.1 GCA_002692605.1 Opitutia bacterium | reverse complement strand
GTCAAGGATCGTGACAAACGAAATGATCTGGTTCTCAGAACCCTCTTGAGAAACTCACAGGCTGCGATCAAGCGTGGGCTTGACCTCCGAGGTGGCATCGCGTTTACCATGGAGGCAACTGACCTTAACCAAACCGATGAGCTTACCGAATCCGGTGCCACTCCAATGGACAAGGTGGTGGAAATCATGAGCGAACGCCTCAACGCTTTCGGAGTTGCCGAAACGGTTGTCCGCAAAAAGGGAGATCGGTCCATTGAAGTCCAAATTCCAGACCGCACGACCAAGCAGGATCCCGGAATCATCGAAGAATTGCAAAAACCGGCGAAGTTGGAATTCAGAATCGTAAACGTAAACGCGGACGCGCCTATCCCGGTTCAGGAGGGAGAAGAATGGACTGATGACGAGGACATCCCCTACGTTTCTATGTTAAGGAGTGATTCTCAACCAAACGAACGCCCGATTTGGGTTAGAAGACTTTGGTCCGCCGATGGCGAAATCATTGAGGAGGCAGCCCCCGGGCCCGATGAAATGGGTGGATGGGAAGTTCGATTGGACTTTACGAATGAAGGAGCTAAGATTTTTGCGGACTTAACCAGCGATATTGCTCAAATGGCCGATCCTAACACAGGAGCCTTGGGTCGCTTGGCAATCGTCTTGGACGGACAACTTGAAAGTGCGCCAACCGTGCGAGAAAGGATCGGTGGAGGCAGTGCTGTAATAACAGGAAATTTCAGCTACAGAGAAGCTAAGATGCTATCCGACATTCTCAACAATCCCCTGAAGGTGTCTCTGGTCATCGGAGAAAAATATGAGGTGTCCCCGACCTTGGCCGCGGGCGCTCTCGATAGCAGTTTGAACGCATCTATCCTAGGAGCCATTCTAGTCATTGCATTCATGATTACGTACTACAAGGCCGGAGGGATGGTGGCCGTTCTCTCGGTTGGGACAAACGTCTTGCTTGTTATTGCTGTCCTTGCGGGAATCTTTCAGGCTACTTTCACTCTTCCGGGAATGGCCGCATTGGTTCTGACTGTTGGAATGGCGGTCGATGCGAACATTCTGATTTTTGAAAGAATCAGAGAGGAATTGAGATCGGGGAAAAGCTCGGAAAATGCGCTTGCCGGCGGATATGCCAAGGCTTTTTCAACTATTATTGACGCAAATCTAACCACTTTGATCACCGCTTCCATTCTCATTTGGTTGGGAACGGGACCGGTCAAAGGATTCGGTATAACTCTTGCAATCGGTATCGTAACTTCGGTTTTCTGCGCCCTTTTCATAAGCAGAATGCTCATGAACTTGCTTTTGGCCGCGGGCGTTGGGAATCTGATTAGTCTTCAGGCAATCGAAAAGCGCAAACCTCGACACGAAATTGACTTTCACAAATTTCGCAAACTTGCTTTCCTCGGTTCTTGGATCATCGTGGGCATTGGTTTTTATTCCATCTATTCGAAAAAAGACCAAATCCTTGGTATCGATTTTCGAGGCGGCGAGGAGCTGGTCGCTTCTTTCTCAAACTCGGTCGATCCGGGAGAATTGGACTCGGTTTTCAATCAAGATCAGCAAATCGGTGAAGTGCAACATGTGTATCGTTCGGAAATCGGTTCGGGAGAAGCTTCTTCCAAACTCGTCCTCCAAACTGAGGTTGGAAAATCTCGGGATGCATTGACTCTATTGCAACAGAAATTTCCTGATTCTGCTTTTGAAGAAGAGGGTTCCAGTAACATCGGAGCATCCGTAAGCGATCAAATTAAAGAGGATGCTCTTATTTCGGTAGCCGTTGCCTTGATTGGAATTTTACTTTACGTCGCGGTAAGGTTTGAGATGGGCTACGCATTCGGTGCGGTAGCAGCAACCATTCATGATATACTAATGACGGTCGGTCTTTTCGTTCTCGTTGGCAATCTAACTGGAGGAACTTTTTGCTCCGGACAATTCACTGCCCCCATGCTTGCATCCATTCTTATGATAGTGGGTTATTCGATCAATGATACCATTGTGGTCTTCGATCGTATTCGAGAAGAACTGGAATTAAATCCTGTAACGAACCTGCGTAAAATTATTCTCATTGCCATTAACCGCGTCCTTTCGCGATCCGTACTTACCAGTTTCACCACTTTGCTTGCGGCAGTCTCCTTATGGGTTTTTGGAGCAGGTATCATTAAGGATTTCGCATTTGTCTTCGTAATCGGTATCTTAACTGGAACCTTTTCTTCCATCTTTATTGCCAGCCCAATCTTCTACTGGTGGCACAATGGTGATAGAAAACACGTTGAGGATGGAGAAATCCTACCGAAATACGATTGGCAAACTTCCAATTCAAAATGAGTTTGCCAGTTGGTTCGGTTCGATACCTAATTCCATATGCTCTGGGTTGAAAGGAAGGCTGACGAAAACTCCGTTGATTCGCTTAGTCGATCTCTCTCCATCTCACCCGCGCTATCTCGTCTTCTTCATCTGAGAGGTTTTGACTTTAGCGACTCGGCTTTAGACTTTCTAAAACCCAAATTAGCCCATTTGGCGGACCCTTTTGAAATACCCCGCCTGAGGGAAGCGGTTCTTCGAATTATCAAATCCATAGAATCTCGAGAAGGGATCCTTCTGGTGGGTGATTATGACGTCGATGGCATAACCTCTACCGTCCTCGTCAAAAAGATTCTTGCAACTCTTGGTTCGGATCCCTTTTACGTGATTCCAAGGAGAAAAGACGAAGGGTATGGCCTTACAAAGGAAATCTTGGCAAGAGGGCTCAAACTCGGTGACGTTAAACTTGTCATTGCTCTGGATTGTGGCACGAACTCCTTCGAGGAGGCAAAGATTCTTGCGGGTAAGGGAATCGATTTGGTTGTTGTCGATCATCATCAGGCAAAAGAAGAGCTTCCGGAAGAACCCATCATGCTCAATCCCCATCTCCATCCTGATGAGGGAGAACCCTGGAGGAATCTTTGTACGGCAGGATTGGCATTCAAGCTCATTCATGGGCTGATCAAGGAATTGAGGGAGAGAGATTGTTCCAATGCCCACTCGGTTGACTTGAAGAAGATTTTACCTTTTGTAGCGCTAGGCACCATTGCAGATTTGGTTCCTTTACGTTTGGAAAACCGCATTCTTGCCAGGTTCGGCCTAAAGCACTTGGGAAAAAATCCCGAGCCCGGCTTAGTTGCCTTGCTTGCAGCATCGGGGATAGCTACCAATCATTGTCCCGAAAGCGAAGACATCACTTTCAAATTGGCTCCACGTATCAACGCTTGCGGTCGCTTGAACGACCCGGAGGTTGCATCCAACCTTTTCTTAGAACAGGATCGTGAGATCTGCGGAAAGTTGGCTCGGCAGATGAATGATTACAATGAAGAACGTAAGTTGATTGAAGCTCAGCTGACCGATGAGGCCCTGCTTATGGCAAAAGAAAAGTTTTCGGATAGCCCAGGGGTCGTCGTATGTGGAGAAGGCAAGGCGTGGAATCCAGGAGTCGTTGGTATAGTAGCGGGCAAAATGGCAAATTCGCTGGGTAAGCCTTGCCTGGTTCTTGCACAAGCGGATGAAGAGGAGTACCGAGGTTCGGGCCGAGGAGTCCCAGGGTTTGATTTGGTAAAAACCCTTACCTTATGCAAAGAGCATCTTTTGCACTGGGGTGGTCATCCTGTTGCAGTTGGGCTTAGCTTGCATCGTCAAAACATCGATGCCTTCACCAAGGCTTTCATTCGGGCAATCTTCGAGCAAAATGGAGGGACTTTCGAAGATCCAAGCCTTCAGATCGATCTCACGATTTCCTCTTCCGACCTCCAACCCGAATTCCTCGAGGAACTGAACCATCTTGCTCCCTATGGACAGGAAAACCCAGAGCCTCTTGTAGCGATACGAAAAACGCAACTGGCTCATCCGGCCAAGATGGTCGGATCCGGTGAGCATTTTCAGTTTTCCCTTCATAATGGGACTCGCTTAATTCAGGGAATTGCATGGAAGATGGCTTCCAAAATACCTCCTGCAAATACTGAAATTGACCTGGCCTTTCGATTGAGGTGGAATGAATGGAATGGAAGAAAAAACCTCCAGATGGTCTTGGAAGACTGGAAACTCAGTTCTTAAGGATTGATTCGTTCCTCCAAATAAGCGAAGGCCTCGTCTTCGGATAATCGCTCCTGCTTCATAGAGTCACGATCGCGCAAAGTGATTGTTCCGTCCCCTTCAATCGTATCAAAGTCCACGGTCAGGCCAAAGGGAGCACCCGCTTCGTCAATCCTTCGATATCGACGACCTATGGCTCCACTTTGGTCATAAACGACATTCCACCTTTTTTGAAGTCGCTTGTACAACTTCTGGGCTCTGTTCACCAACTCGGGCTTGTTTTTCACCAAAGGAAAAATTCCTGCCTTTATCGGAGCCACTCTCGGATTAAATCGAAGTACGGTTCTCTTTTCGCCTTCGACCTCATCAACCGAATAAGCTGAGCAAAGAACGGCAAGAAAAGTGCGATCCACTCCGAGGCTGGGTTCGATGACGTGGGGTAAATATTTTTGCTTTAGATTTTCATCAAAAAACTCCAAGGATTTGCCGGAATGGTCTTGGTGTTGGGTCAAGTCGAAATTACCGCGTGCGGCAATCCCTTCCAACTCATGCTCACCAAAGGGAAACTTGAAGGTTATGTCCGTGCATGCCTGAGCGTAATGAGCAAGTTTTTCCTGTGGATGAACTTCTTCGCCCAAATGATCTTCAGTCAAGCCGATCGTTTGAAACCAATCCTTTCTGATCTTAATCCATTCCTTATGCCGGAGAGGCCACTCCTCGTCACCGGGAGGAATAAAATATTCGATTTCCATTTGCTCGAACTCCCGAGATCGAAAAATGAAATTCCTAGGAGTGATTTCATTTCGAAAAGCCTTTCCTATCTGAGCTATTCCGAAAGGCACTTTCACCCTTCCGGTATCGGTTATGTTTTTGAAGTTAGCGAAAATCCCTTGAGCGGTTTCCGGTCTTAGAAAGCATTTTGAAGAAGCGTCCCTAAGAGCTCCGACATGCGTTTCGAACATCATGTTGAACTCGCGAGGAGGAGTGAGAGAACCCACTTTTCCTGTCGCAGGCGAAGGGACCAGTACCTGTTCGGAATCCGAAAGTTCGTCATAAGGCTTGAGATGAACTGGCGAAAGCTCTCCTTGCTTGGCAGCTTTTCTTTTGAGATTTTCCGCCATCCGAGTCGCATCTTCATGCATGCTCTCCGATTCCAGCAAAGAGATCCAACCCATNGACTCCCCTTCTACCTTCACCTCGCAAGCAAAGAGTTGGTCCGCCCGGTATCGCATCTTGGATTCCTTGCAATCAACCATAGGATCGGTGAACCCGTCGACATGACCGGACGCTTCCCACACCTTTGGATTCATAACAATAGAAGAATCCAGACCAACCACGTCATCTCTCCTGCGCACCATGTCCTCCCACCAAGCATCCTTGATGTTTTTTCTCAATTCCACACCCAAGGGACCATAGTCAAAGAACCCATTAAGTCCTCCATAAATTTCGGAAGATTGGAACACAAAACCTCTTCGTTTGGCCAACGAAACGATTTCCTCTATCAGCGAGCTGTCTTTTGCCATAAAAGGGAAGCTTTATAACCGACAAAGTAATCTGGTACAANAGAGAAAGACTACTGAATTTTTTGATTTGTTCGTTGACTAGCAACAGCGCAATTTTTTGAATGAGNNGATGGTTCTTCGTTCCAAGAAAATAAAATTTGNCTCGTTCCTCGTGCCCTTGTTGCTTATCTCATTTGCATTTTCTGGGTGCTCCNTAATNAGACATCCCAAAAAATACTTTAATACCGATTTCAANTTGGGTGGGGCGATTACCCATCAGAATGGCGCCTTCACTCCCGTGGAAACGGGATCGATTCGACTTGANTCCGCTGAAGTCATGAATCGGCAACATTTCTCAGGAGCCAAGACCACNTTCCTTTGGGGTTTGTTCAGTTTTACCGACTACTAGGTTCGNAAAAGNTCTNCTTTTTTCTAATTAGAATAATTCCAAATATTCTTGCCTGAANGGCANTTNTTGATTTATTGGTTATTTNANCATGAATACCATTGTAAATCACAAACAGGACCTTACGGAAACTCTCAAGCGCAATGGTTTGCGTCCAACCAAGCAGAGAAGTTGCGTTTACCAAGTGATTATGGAAAAACGGGATCATCCTACCGCTGANGACATTCTTTTGAGAGTGAAGGAAAAACTTCCCANCATTTCCTTTGCAACCGTTTACAATTGCTTGGAAACTCTTGTTGGATGCGGTTTGGTCAAGCAAGTTAATTTGGATCGTTCACCAGCCCGTTACTGCCCGAATCTCCAACCTCATGCCCACTTCAAATGTATGGAAAGCGGCGAAATTCATGACTTGCCNATAAGTGAAGAGAACCTCGCGCATTTGAAATCCATTTTGCCCAAAGGTTTTGACGCCCAACAATTCGACCTTTCNTTTTCCGGAAAACCGCCCGCCAACAACTAATCATAAAGCGTAATAGTGAGTTCTTTAAAAATAGAAAATTTGTCTGCGTCCATAGACGAAAAACAAATACTCAACCAACTTGACCTCGAGTTGCCNAAAGGTGAGGTTCATGCAATCATGGGTCCGAATGGAAGNGGTAAAAGCACTCTCTCAAAAGTGCTTGCCGGNCATCCAGAGTACCAACCGAGTGAAGGCTCCGCCCTGCTCGACGGTGAAGAGATCTTGGGTCTTGAACCCGATCAAATTTCAAGACTTGGGCTTTTTCTNGCCTTTCAATATCCCGTCGAGGTCCCTGGGGTAAGCATAGCCAACTTCATTAGAGCTGCGCTCAATTCAAGGNTGNCTGATGACGAGGATTTCAAGGCAGTTGATTATTACAAACGCCTGTATCAGAAAATGGACGATCTTGGAATGAGTCGAAAGTTTACTTCTCGCTCTCTTAACGATGGTTTTTCAGGCGGTGAAAAGAAAAGATGCGAAGTTCTTCAGATGATGATGCTTGAGCCTAAGTACTGCATTCTCGATGAGACGGACAGCGGGCTAGACATAGACGCACTTCGAGTGGTCNCNGCCGGTGTAAACAAAATGCGTAGTAAGGAGCGAGGAATTCTCGTGATCACTCACTANCAAAGGTTGTTGGAATACATCGTACCCGATAAGGTTCATGTCTTGTGGGATGGTAAAATCGTGCGTTCCGGCACCAAGGAACTCGCAGTCGAATTGGAAAATCGAGGGTACGATTGGATTAAGGAAGAGGTGGCGGCTTGAATCCTCTAAAATCCGGAAACCGTTGAAAGTACTGTTATGATAAGCCCGAACGAGATTCAAATAGACCGCGATAAAGGTAATTTTCATTATCAAACCGATTATGAATTTGATGCAGGGGTTGGACTCAGCGAGGATGTGGTTCGATACATTTCGAATATTAAGGAGGAAGATAAGTGGCTCCTTGACTTTCGGCTACGGGCCCTCTCGATTTTTGAACGAAAACCCCTTCCCACTCACTGGAGTTCGAGGGATCTTGAAAATATTGATTTTGACGTTATCCGCTACTATCTTTCCAAGGGGCAAAAGCCTAGCAGGACTTGGGATGAGGTCCCAGATGACGTGAAGGAAACCTTTGAAAGACTCGGAATTCCGGAGCAGGAAAGAAAATTTCTAGCTGGTGTCGAAGCTCAATTCGATAGTGAGGCAGCTTATTCCAGAATGAAGGGAGACTTGGAGGAAAAAGGTGTGATTTTCGTTGGATCCACTGAAGGACTAAAAGATCATCCCGAGATATTCAAAAAATGGTTTGGTAAGGTGATACCATCTTCGGACAATAAGTTTTCCGCTTTGAATAGCGCCGTTTTCAGTGGAGGGAGTTTTATTTACGTGCCTCCCGGAGTGAAGCTCGAACAACCTCTACAAGCCTATTTCAGAATCAATGCAGAAAACTTCGGACAATTCGAACGCACCCTCATCATTGCCGATGAAGGGGCTGAAATCACTTACATGGAAGGTTGTACCGCTCCAAAATTCGAAACTTCCACACTTCATAGTGCGGTGGTTGAATTGATCGCCTTAAAGGGAGCCAAGATACAATACATTACCGTCCAAAATTGGTCCAACAACGTCTTTAACCTAGTCACCAAAAGAGCCTTGGCCCAAGAAGAGGCGGAAGTCCGATGGATTGACTGCAACATTGGGTCTCGTTTGACCATGAAATACCCAGGTGTTATCCTTCAGGGTCGTAAGGCTCGTGGAGAAGTCCTTTCCATTGCATTGGCCAATGAAGGTCAGCATCAAGACACAGGCGCTAAAATGGTTCATGCCGCTGACGAAACTTCCAGTAACGTCATTTCAAAATCAATTTCCATTGGATCCGGGCGAACCACCTATCGAGGATTAGTCAAGATCCCCGGTCATCTGAAAAAATGTAAAAACAATACTGAATGCGATGGTTTGCTTATCAATAGTGACAGTGAGACTGACACTTATCCTGCAATTACCGTACAAGGTGATGATAATTCCGTCCAACACGAGGCTAGCGTATCGAAGGTAAGCGCCGAACAAATCTTTTACATGCAGCAAAGAGGTTTGTCCGAAAGTGATGCAATGAGTATGTGCGTCAACGGATTCGTCAATGACTTGATTAGAGAATTTCCCATGGAATATAGTGTTGAACTTAAAAGGTTGATCGACTTGGAAATGGAAGGTTCCGTGGGATAAGGCATTTATGAAAAACAAAACAGCCTCTTTGTTTTTGTCCGATCCAAATTTCAATTCCAAAGAATTTTTCAAGAGATTCTTGGAGAGAAGATCTTGGGAACCGGGATGGTTCGGAGACTTCAGGAAAGATAAGTGGGAAAATTTCATTCAGTTGAGTGATCAGGGCTTTAAAGACGAGAGATGGCGTTTTTCATCCCGAAACCGCCTGGACTACTCCAAAGTTGAAAAAGTCTTGGAATCAAACCTCAGCGTTAGCGTCAAAGATTCGGAGCAAAAGGGCTTAATTCTCGGCACTCTGGACAAAATGATTTTGCAGGAACCGGATTCATTATCCGTGCTGCCTAAGCTGAAAGGACCGAATCTAGGCGCAGACGAAAGTTTCCTTCTCGCTTCGACCTTTGCGGAATCCGGTTACTTCCTGAAAGTCGATCAGGGCGTATGCTCTAGCAATCCACTCTTTGTAGAGCATACAAACCCACCTGGAGGAGAAGTCGGCTTTTCAAGAAACCTTATTGTATTGGAACCTCATTCCGAAGTTACACTCGTAGAAAGAATGTCGTCGGAGTCCAATGCATCCGGAGGTTTCGTTACAAATGTGACCAATGCAATTATTGGGGAAGGGGCAAAACTGCGGAGAATCCTTATCCAAGACTTCAATTCCAAGGTCACCTTGCATAACCTCGAAAACTTCGACCTGATGAAAGATTCCAAACTCACCAACGTCTCCCTTCACTTGGGGTGCGCTGAAGCAAGGTTGGAAACGAAGGGCTCAATACTGAAAAGTGGTGCAGAATTTGAAAACTTTTCTCTTGCCCTCGGTCAGCGTGACCAATTGATCGATTTGAGAACCATGCAGCACCATTTGGCATCCAATGGACGAAGCAATTTAGTTTGTAAAAACGCTTTGCTGGATCAATCGAAATCGATCTTTTCCGGAATGATCAAAGTTGAAAACGAAGCCCGTTTCACGGATGCCTTGCAAACCAATCGAAACCTTCTGATGAGTGATGAGGCGGAAGCCGATTCCATGCCGGGGTTGGAAATTTCAGCGAACGAAGTCAAGTGTAGTCATGGCGCCACAACAAGTCGGATAGATGAACAGGAGCTCTTTTATCTACTAAGTCGTGGAATCAAAAAAAAGAACGCCGAAAAGCTAATCGCACTCGGTTTTTTCGAAGAAATAGTAGAGGAAATCGGGCTTGATGAACAGCTAGAGCTAGCAAGAAATCTCATAACCCAAAAATTTATTTCTTAGAAAAAGATGAGCCATTCACAAGAAGAAGTCGAATTAACCCGAGACGTTAATGCAACTCTCATTCCTCATGGAGAGGAATTCACGTTGGGCAGTGGAGAAAAAGTGACGATTACTCATCGTCTGGGAGGTAACTTCACGGTTATGACTTTGCAGGGTATGTATCGTATTGCCGCCAAAGATGCCGATGCCCTCGGCGAATCGGTAGCGGAGAATTCCGCCAAGCCCATAAAAGACAATTCAAAACCTGCAAGCACCGATGAAATCAGAGAAAATCTGCGTGCCGTTTTCGATCCGGAAATCCCCGTAAACGTCGTTGATTTGGGATTAATCTACCGAATTGAGATCGAAGAGACCAAGGATCGTGGCCGAATTGCCTTTGTGGATTTGACACTTACGGCACCAGGATGCGGAATGGGCCCGGTGATTGCAGAAGACGTCAAAGGAAAGGTATTGGAACTCAACGGCATTGACGACGCAGAAGTGGAAATCGTATGGGACCCTCCATGGTCTCAGGATTTGATTTCAGAAGAAGGCAAAATGGAATTGGGCTTACTTTAGGCCTTTCTTCTTTTGCTCTTGTCATCTTTGCTTATTACCAGATTCTAGCCTTCCACCATGCCCACAGAATCAACAACAGCCCTTCGAATTGCGCTGGGCACCGATCATGCAGGCTTCACGCATAAGGAAGCCGTAAAGCAAATGCTGCATTCGCTGGGCCATGAGACGAAGGATTTCGGGGCTTTCTCGGAAGACTCCGTGGATTATCCGGAATTCGTAAGGCCAGCGGCCGAAGCAGTCGCAAAAAAGCTTTGCGACCTTGGCGTTGTCTTTGGTGGAAGCGGCAATGGTGAAGCCATGGCAGCCAACAAGATCAAAGGCGTACGGTGCGCTCTTTGTTGGAATTTGGAAACGGCTAAGCTTGCAAAAGAACACAACGACGCTAATGTAATCTCCATTGGTCAAAGACAAGTATCACTGCAGCTGACCTTGGAAATTGTAAAAGCTTGGATAAACGCTACTTTCGAAGAGGGAAGACATCTACGCAGAATCCGTATGCTTGAGTCCTAGGATCAGATACTGTTTCACTTGAAAGTTTATTGAATGAGCGAAGAAAAAGATAAAAAAACTAATTCCGTTGCGGAAATCATACAGAGTAAATTTCTTGAAGAGAGAAAAATCTTCCTTTGGGGAGAAGTCAGTGACCGCTCGGCTAGGGACCTGACTGAAAAGCTATTGTTCTTGGAAGCCAATGACCCTGGCAAGGAAATCACCTTTTATATCAATTCACCCGGTGGTTCAATCACCGCAGGTATGGCAATCTATGACACCATGCAACTCATCAGCTCTCCCATAGCGGTGGTTGTCACGGGCATGGCGGCGAGCATGGGTTCAATTTTGTTATGCGGGGCAACGAAAGGTCGTAGATTGCTTTATCCTCATTCACGGGTTCTCATACATCAGCCCCTGATTACCGGAAGGATGGTTGCCGCAGCGGTGGATATCAATATTCAGGCCCAAGAAATGGAAAAGCTCAGAGAAGAGCTCAATGGCATTCTCTCGGAAACATCCGGACAACCCCTTGAAAAAATCCAGCAGGATACGGATCGAGATTTTTATCTGAACGCCCAAGAGGCCATCGAATACGGTTTGGCGGACGAGATCGTTTCCAAAATCTAACTATTCGGTCAATCGATTGGACATCCCCGAATCCGATCGAGGGAGTTCGTCCACCATGTACCATTTCTTTGGAATTTCATGGTCTTGCAAATGACCTTTCAAGTTATCTCTTATTGAGTTCTCACTTAAGTTTCCGGGGGCAATCCATGCCGTAACGACCTCTCCCCACCTTTCGTCTCTTTCAGCAACGACGGAGCATTCTCGAACCTCAGGATTTCTCATTATGATCTTTTCGACAATCGCAGGATTAACCATTTCCCCTCCCGTTTTGATCATTCGATCCAAACGACCGAGAACGAACCAGTGGCCTTGTTGATCTTGCATTCCAAAATCATCGGATAGGTACCAATGATTGGGCTCGAAAACCACCCCTTCCCTTGCAAGACATAGGCTTTGGGATTTTATGGCTATGCGATTTACGTTCCCTTGCAAACCTAGCTCGGCATGGGGCAACGAAAAGCCGACACTGGAATTGCCATTCAAAAAATCATCCGCGTCAAGCAAGGTGACCATACCTGCCGTTTCAGTCATGCCGTAAGTCGGGTAGACCGGAAGTTGAAGATCTCTACATTTCTGGGAGAGTTCCTCACTGAGTGCGGCACCGCCTACGAGAATTCCCTTGCAAGCCCGTAAGCTTTCACAAGCAAAAGGACTCGAAACCAAAAAGTGCAATTGAGTAGGAACCAAAGACAACCATTTCCCCTGCGTGATAGACTTGGAGACCTGTCCGGTCAAATCCTTGTGAGAACAAAAGAACACCTGACCCTTAGTTCTGATGGCTCTTTCAATCTGCATCCAACCTCCGACATGGTTCAATGGGAGACAGTTGACGAATGAAAAAGATTCCTCCCCTACCCTGGAGGTCAATGCATCGACCGCGCTTGATAACGAAGACTCGAGATGAATGACTCGTTTGGGCTTACCCGTCGTGCCCCCAGTCCCAAAAACAAGCTTTTGTTGATCAGGAAGAGTTTTCTCATCAATCTGAGCGACTTGCAAGGGCGCAGGGCCAGTAAAACAAACAGAATGCCCCTTCGACAATTGGCTTATAGCCGACCTGGCATAGGAAAGTTGAAGGTTTTTTCGGTTATTGGAAGGATGGATCCAATCTTCGTCTCTGGGATATGGCATTCGGTTCATAGCGAATTCCACAATGCAAGCAACCTTTGGTTGGCAATGCATGGCAAAGAAATGCAATCCTTATGATGCTCAGGGAATTCTTGGTGACCGCCCTCATAAACTTTTCTCTCAATACCGGCATCAAGCAGAGAAAAGGAGCAACATCTGGCCAAGGCCTCGTAACCAAACGAACTTTCAAAAACCGTTGATAAGACCGATTTGTTAGGATTTTCACGAATAAAATCGATCGTACCGCTCCAATCCTTGAGAAGAGATGGTTTTATAACAAAATAACCGTTCCAATTGATCCTATTCACTTTCTGCATGCATCCGATTTCAATAATACTCTCGTCCAAGGCTAAGGGAACCGGAGAATCCATCGCCATTTCAAACATCTCATCAAGTCGAGAGTGAGGCATAGGCTGTTCGATAAACTGTATTTTCTCTTCTTCGCAAAAGGCATCTATCCATCGTTTCAAGGAAGATGAATCCAATGATTGATTGGGGTCCAATCGTACACTTGAATTTGCAGGAAGTTTACTCACCCAATCCTTGACCATTGGAATTTCCTCCCCTTCGGGAAGCAAACCTACTTTTCGCTTCACGGTTCCTCCCGAATAAACGGATGACTTATTGTTGAAGAACAATCGGCATTTTCGAATCTCTTTTCTTTCCGGAATCCATGATGGGTTCCAAAACTCTGCACGCAGACAATTCAATGCGGGAGCCAGGGGAGAATCTTCATGAAGATCTTGTCCGGCTACCCATTTCTTGGACTCTTGAATTGCATTTTCAAAATCCAAAGAAAGAAAGCCCGGTGTTGGGGTTACTTCCCCAAAAGCAATCGATCCATCATGAAACTGGGTAAAAAGCACTATGCTTTCCCGTTCGGACCATTTCCCGTAAGAATTGATGATCGGCTGAGAGAATTTTTGCTTAATATGGTGAAAGTGTCTTACTTCGTTCATGGAATAACCTTGAGAAGATGCTCTGTTTGTAACATATAATAGTGAGTCTACCCTAGACAAAAGCATCAATAATGGATAACGAAATTTACCTTCCTGCAGATGAGTTTTTTGAACTCGCCAAACCTACGGGTCTTACCTTCGACGATTTGTCACTTGCCACTCGTTTTTCAGAAGTCACGCCTTCTGGCACGGACCTAAAAACTTCCCTTGCGGAATCGATAAGTCTGAGCATTCCGATCATCTCCTCAGACATGGACACAGTCACGGAATCTGATATGGCCATAGCCATGGCCTTATGCGGTGGCATTGGCATGATTCACTATAACATGAGCCAACGCCAACAAGTTAAGGAAGTTGCTAGGGTCAAGTATCACGTTCACGGTCTCATCCAGGATCCCATAACGATCACGGCGGACAAGTTAGTGGGTGACGTCCTTGCGTTGATCCAGGAAAAAAGCTTTCAGTTTCGTACCTTTCCTATCGTGGATGATGAAGGCAAATTGCTGGGATTGCTTCCAGGTAGAGTCGTAAAGGAGAGGTATCGCGATCGAAAAGTGACCGAAGGTATGTTGCAAAGAAATGAAGTCTACTCGATTCGTGAATCAGAAGTTGGGGCTGATCCCATAGAAACTGCGGATAGGTTCTTCAGCAAGCACATGGGAATTCACAAACTCCTTGTCGTTGATGGTTCGGACCGACTGCGTGGCTTATACACCTTAAGTGACATTGAAAGAATTATTGGAGAAAGCAGTAATCACCTAAAGCCTGCTCGTGATGAGAACTTCCGACTTTTATGCGGAGCAGCCGTCTCGGTGCCGCGTACTCCCGATGGGGAAATTGACAGCCAATCGCTTCATGAACACGTTCAGGAAATGGTTGAACAGGGATTGGACATGATAGCAGTCTCAACCGCCCACGGTCATACCAAGGACGTCGGCGCAGTTACCGCAAGTTTGCGAAGAGAATTTCCCGACTTAGCAATTATGGCG
>NZLE01000112.1 GCA_002692605.1 Opitutia bacterium | reverse complement strand
TAGAGTCCTAAAGCACCTTTCTATTCTATCGGCACTGGATTTCTTTAAGTTTGCACAGGCTACTGGTTTCCAGATTTCACCCAGTTGTGTAAAAGAGATCCGGTTTCTTCCACCGCTCACTAGTTTGTCCGCATCTCCCCGGAATTCCTTGAGTCTTCTTTCGGCGAGTTTGCGATCCGAGGTTTTGAGAGAGCGACGAATTTGTCTTCCGTTTCTCTTCACAAAAGCGTAGTATATCTTCGATGATTCGTTGCGATATAAGCACTCCGCTACCTTCCGAAAAGAAGTCTGATTGTTTTCGCTCATTTTGTAAGGGTTACAAAATAGGGTTACAAAAGCTTTTTTTAAGTTGCAAGCAAAATGCTTATTCCTCAGTATTCATCAGGTGACGGGCCCGTAGCTCAGCGGTTAGAGCAGGGGACTCATAATCCCTTGGTCCTCGGTTCGAATCCGAGCGGGCCCACCATTATTCGCAAAAAAGTTGGATAGAATTTAGCCATTTTGTCTTTTTAGGGTGGTTCGGCGCGAATTGTTCATTTAGACCATTCATACACCCTATGAAAGTCGTACCCGTTCAACGAAAACAAAACTCCTTGGGAATTGGTCTGAGCTATGCCCCAGGCTCCAACGAATACGAGGAGTTGGTCAACTACACCAATCTCAAGCTCGCCACTCTCGGCCTTCCGACCGTGGGCGACCAATCCAAGAATCCGGCTCTCAAGCTGGGTGGTTCGCTAGTCAAGGAATACCGAGAAAAGGTTCGTTTGCTTCGGGGCTATCTCTGCCCCGCCGACCGTAGAATCCAAGATTTTCTTTCCCGAATTTTGGGAGCTGACCGGCCAAGCTTGCCGACCGAATCCTTTGTCCTCGACAGACACGGTCTGGCTCGGACGACTTCCCTGCCCAGAGATGGAAACGTATTTGCCTCCAAGATCATCGAATCAAAAAGAGTGGCTCAGGGAGTCCTGCACAATCCTTCCAGCGATCGCAGAACCACGGCAGGGGTTTTCCACGTCGCGGACGTCGGGCTTCCCGCAGCTGATGACAAGAAGGTCGTTCCGTTGGCCGCGGCCAAGGAATTGCTCCGAATTGCCTTGAACCCGCCTCAGGATGATATGATCTTTCCGTTTTCCTACGGTCAGGAGGATCCCGCGAAGTGCTGGGTTTCTCTTCTACTTCGTCCTGTGGTTTGTCCGGAGGTTCAGGGTTACATACGGGAAAAATCAATGGAGGTTCGCTTCTTCGCGCCAGGCGGTTGCGTGGCCAACCTCGATTTCGTGGAAAGCATTTTCGGAAATGCGGGTGACCCCTTTCTAGCTGAAAACGACGCCGGCCTCGATATCGAAAATTGGACCGGTCACACCGGATGCGTGATCGTTGCTCCTCACCTTGCCGGTACCCCGAAACAGGTTCTCAATCTTCCCCCAAAGGACCAGGCGACTGAAAGACAAATCAGGGATGGGATGTACTACGAAGATCCGGACGAGCTCTACAACGACGGCAACGCCTTCAAACTCACCTTTCGTGACTCAAGCGGTATGGTGGTCACAGTGCTGGCCGACAATTACTTCGGGTACTGTAAGAAGGAGGTCAAGACGCAAGTCAGTTTTTCCGCCAACCTTTCCGGTCTCGGGGAAGAGGAGCATGCCGGAGGAGCGGTGGTCTTTCCCAGTTATGACTTGGGAGAGGAATTTGATCCCAAGGCTATTCTGCCTCCGACTCCTCACACCTTCAAAGACACCTTGATGGCTCTCAACGCCTCCGAGGAGGCTTCGTCCGAGGGCTACCTCATTGACGAAGAATTTCCTTCGGTCGTCTTTCTTCCCGAGAACGCAACCTTCAGTCTTCGCGAACAAAGGATTACCTGGGAGTTCAAAGGGGAACAAAAGAGTCTACACCTCATTCCGGACAATGCTTACGTTCTTCCATCCGGCTACAAGGTGGAAATGAAAGTGACGGAGAATGATGGCCCTTGGAAGCTTGTTGGCACCGTCGGCGAAGGCTTTCTTTGTCACAAACCGTGCACGGTGTCCGGTGGCGGAAAATCGGAGATCTCAAAACCGTTGACCGATGCGATCGTCAGTGGGCCGGTCTACGTCGCGGAGTGGGAAAAGGATCTGGCTCTTGCAAAGGAAGTGATCGACCGGGATTACTCGGATCGTTTCCTTGATCCGAAAAAGCACAACTTGCGGAACCGTACAATTTTGGACCCCGACCGTTCGCTCGGCTCCGTGATCAAGCTTCTTACCCCATCCCACACTCTCTATACGGACACTTTCAATGATTGGCTCGAATCCATTCCTCAGCGGGTAAAGGACTTGGTCCTGATCATTAAACGAAGATACCGGCCCGATTGGGGCTTGGATTGGGAAAAGCTCTTCAGCGTGGATTCGGTGAACGGTCAACCGGCCAATGAGTTGAGATTTGACGGGGATAAACTCATCACTCGCCTGCTACGGGTCGGTTTTGACGAAAAGGGATCCTGGAGGCTCTTTGCCTTGAGAAAGGATTTCATTCCCGCAAACAAGATTCTGGCAGAGGATGACATCACCGCATCCACGGTCGCTCCGATCCGACTGCTCAATGAAATCGGACCGGGCACCTTCAAGGAATCCGCCAAATTCGTTCACAATTGCGAATACCGTCTCTTTCAGCGTCCAGATGACGCCATCCATCGCGGATTCGACAAACAGACGGAAAAGGATCTTGCCCGTCCCGGAAACTTCATCAGTAACTTCGAATGCCTCTCCGTCGAGGACGCCAAGGACCAAGTCCGGCAAACCCTCACCTTTGAAAAATATACCGATCCAATGCGGGATCTTATTCTCGAGGTCTCCGAGCAGGAAGATCCCGATAACTTTTTCGTTTCCTCCGCCAACCCTCGTATGGTGGACGGCAAGCCCACCAAGAATCCACGTTATCTGCAAACCCGTCCTGATTTGTACTATCCCCGCACCGTACACTTGGCGACCATGGGGACTCGGCTCCGAAGAAAACTGTCTCCCGATCAATCGGTTCTCTATCCCGTCCGATCCGTCCTGCCCGGTCGCAGAAACAACCCAGCGGACCCTGACGTGGGTATTCGCCCCCTTTGCTGCTTCGCTCCGATCCACTATCTGGAGCTCCCTGAGCTTTTCATCGATTTCATTGTCTCCGTCACCGGCAAATCACCATCCACTACAGGAGCGGGATCGGAAGGAGCCTTGACCAAAGCGCCCTTCAATGCCCTGCTGCCCATTCACGACTTGAATGCGGCTCTGATTTCATATGCCGCAACCGGTCAAGGAGCTTTCGTAACTTCCGCCGGTTTCATCGGTCCCAAATATCAGGTCGCGCATGACGTAAGTCTGTTGATCCCGGAAATTTGGAGTCGCCTGCGTGACTATGAGAACGATCCTCAGGATATGATTGCCAATGGACTTTTGGAAAAGGTACCGCAAATGGATTTTGAGGGCGAAACCTTGCCCACACAATACCTCGGTTACCGAATAACCCGACGATTCGCTCATGAGTTTCTCGGACGAATCTTCACCGATCCGATCTCCATCTTTCCCGAAGATATGCTTAAGCCCGAATTGCAGGATGAAGAGCAGTATGCGGATAGTTTGAGGAATCTGGTGGAAACAGGAAAGTCGGTCGCAAAAAGATATTTTCAGGACGGATCGATAGAGAAGGCTTGTCCGCCCCTGAGAGCTCTGCTTGAACTGATGAGCGAAGGCAGTGGCGACGGCAAAAGCCTGCAAGACAAGGAATTCCGTAAGCTCTTTGACCCAGAAGCGATTCTTAGCAGCGATTGGTACGAAGAACGGTTAAAAACCAGAATTTCGGTGACTAGAAGCTATTGGGAGCAAAGAATTTCATACTTGGAAAAGTTTTTGGAGGATCATGCCAACCGCGAAGCTTCGAAAAGACTGGATATTCCCGATAAGTTGGACTTTTCAAAAGACGCCTTGTCCAGACTGACCGATGACAAGGAGGCCATCGCAAGGATTCATGGTTGTCTAGGCACGGACCCAAGTCTTTTTTCGCACAACGAAGCCTAAGAATTCAAGGGCAAACCAGGCTTATCCCTGCGGTCAATGCAGGGTGAAGGAAAATTCTGCTTTATGGATCGTCAGAACGTGACTTGAGCGGTCCGAACCACTTTACCCTCAAGATCACGAATTTCCATGGTTACGAGCGGTTTTGGTCTCCCCCAGTTGATCTTCAACAAACCAAAGTTTTCCTCGAAGTAACGTTCGCCCACTCGATGTGGGTTTACTTCGGATTGGGGTCTTTGCTTCTGATTCATGGCACTTGAGGTGACGTCAAAAAGAGGCGAGGAACGCACGCCCTCGAGCTTGGAAATCTCAGCGGAATGACGGTCCCCGCTAAGAACGAGCAAGCCTTTGGCCTTTGTTTTTCCAAGTAATGCAAGCAACCGCTGCCGTTCCCTTGGAAAATTTCCCCAGGTTTCCCAACCATGAGACGTTGAAACTACTTGAATGCTCGATGCGATGATACGAAGGTCCGCTGGTTCGCGAAGAGCTTTCTCCAACCATTGCCATTGCCCTTCGCCCAGAAGCTCGGCTTTTTCCGAGTCGTTCGGCTCGTAGGGACCTTTTCCCTGTTCCCGCTTGTGAGCGAGCTTGAGAGGAGAGCGGAAATATCGGGTATCCAAAAGAACGAACTGCACCCGTTTTCCCTCAGGACCAAAAGTCACGCTATCGTAGATCCCGGGGGTTTTGCGCCGTTTCGATCCCTCGGGCTCACCAAGGAAATCAAGGAATAGCTTTTGGGACTCGGCTTTTTTCGGAAACTCCCGACCGGCATCGTTTTCCCCATAATCGTGGTCATCCCAGATGGCGAGAAGGCGACAATCCCCTCGAAGTCTCTTAAAATCCGGCACTGCGGCAAAGGCATCCCATCTGCTCTCAAGCTTTTTCATGTCGCGGGTATCCCCATAAATGTTGTCGCCCAACAGAACGAAAACGTCGGGTTTGCACGCTCGGACGCTTTCCCAAATCGGCTGAGGGCGGGTTTGCTTGAGACAGGAACCGAAGGCAATCGCTTCGATGGACTCGGACGCTTTGCACGGCGAAAAGAGGATTCCCGATACCAAAGCAAGGTAATAGCTCAAAAGACGACTCATGGTTCTAAAATTTAAATAAAGTTAAAGTTGGGAATGAAGGTTTACTTCAAATGCTTGTCCGCAAAGTTGACGAACTGTTCCCAGTCGTAGGGGGTGACGTCGTGCTTGCCCGTGCGGACATGGTAGCCGATTCGCCCATGAACGGGTTGGTCGACGGGCGGTTGTTTGACGACGCCGAACTTGTGTCCGAACAATTGATAGACGGGCTCAGCTTCAAGAGCGGAAAGAAATTCCCCCTTGGGATCCGCCCATTTGTCATCTTGGGCGGAAGCAACGTAGACCGGACGGGGGGCGGACAGGGCAATCAGCATGTGCTGATCCACCGGACACTCGTTCTCTTTGTCATTGTACTTCTTGAAGTTTTCGCAAAACCAGTGAGGGAAGGAAGTGTTGATCCGCTTGACGGTCTCTCCAAACCGGCGCCTGCTGATAGCCGCGCCTCCGCAGCCCGAGTTGTTCGAGATCACCAAAGCGAAACGTTGATCAAGAGCACCCGCCCACAAAGAGGTCTTGCCCAAACGGGAGTGCCCCATCAAGGCAACCCGCTTGCCATCGATTTGAGAGTCGGTCTCGAGGTAGTCCAAGCCCCGACTCAAACCCCAAGCCCAACCAGCGATGGAAGCCCAATCGTCAGACTGACGCATGTTCGTTTCCGAAGAGGAATGAAGGCCATGGACTCCATTTTCGAAACCATCATGAAAATCAGGGTCTATGTCTCCGTAATACATTGTGGCAAAGGCGTAGCCCCGATCCAAAATGGCCTCGATTGCCCAACGTGAGGAACGGGAGCCTCGGCCCTCGTCAGTTGCTTGGTTATTCTTGGCCCCATTGCCATCGCGTACCCAAGAAGTCGGTATGCGGATGGCGGGGTCCGAGTGTACCGTGTGGTTGCCGAGAAAATTTAGGGTCAGAAAACAAGAAACGGGAACTTTTGTCCGTACTGGCAGATACAAGAGGAGATTGAGGGCAAGAGACTTTTTCCCTTTTTCCAAATGTATGAGGATTTGCTTGCGTTTTGCCTTTCCCTTCAGAGCTTGACTCGCCTCTTCCACAACTTCGAAGCGAAGCGGATTCGGTTTTTTAGGCGAACGACCGAAGACTTCTTTCTCAAACAAACGAAGAATCTCCGGTCGGCGCTTGGTTGCCCAATCCTCTGCGGTTCGTATTCTTTTCCCATCCAGCCCCAATAAGAGATCGGGTAAGTCGTAAGAAAGGACTTTCTCCTCATCATACAAATACCCTTTGGGTTGAGCTTCCATCTCCATCGGTTTCAGGGAGAGAAGCAAGGGGAGCAAGCAAAAGAATAATTTGAACACGCGAGTTCGCATGCCTTTTTGATGAAAGCACCGAGGCAAGCAAGCAAGCCCCAAAAGGCTTTTGCAGATTTATGCGGCCAACTGACTTGCTTGAATCAGCAAAGAGTTCAGAATTTTATCTCTGCGATTTCGGGCCTCTTCGAGGATCTTTGTTTTCAACGAGCGCCTGATTCGTTCCACGGTTACGGGGGTTGGGTAAACGGTGTAATGGATCCACCAAGTGCCGTTGTTGTTCCACAAGTGATGATTGAGGTTCGATTCGTCTATGCGAAGAGCAATTTCCTCGTCGGAGTAAGTGAGTTGGTTATTCATGTGCGTATTTCCTTTCGATGGTAACACGCTTCGTTTGCGATAGTCGCAAAGAGAGCGCAATTTTCGGTTGTGCCAAAACCGCGCATCCCGGTTCATTTGAACCTTGCTCCACCGTAGCAGCTCTCGCGCTCGGTTGGTAACCCATCAGGGTCTTCTATGGATGCAGCTAGTGGCTAAATTTAAAAGAACGAATCTAATTGATACTGCATACCTCAAAAAAAGGCAACCATAAGTCGTGTCATAAATTTCAAGGGCTACCAATTGGCCCGTAAGGCGATCTTGCCAAGAGCCCCTCCTGATTCCAGAACTTCGTGAGCCTTGCCCACCTCCTGAAAGTCGAACACCTCTTCATGTAACAAGGGCGTGATCTTCTCCTGTTCCACCCACTTCCTGATTTCCCTGAGAATGTCTCCGTGGCTTTCTCGCCCTTGGTTGGCAATCATCGGTAGAAGCATGAAGACGACGTGCAAGGTGAGGGACTTCAGGTGTACCGGGGTAAGGTCGTGGGAGGATCTGGCGGCTATGGAAACCACCGTTCCTCCCGTGCGGGCCGCCCGAAAGGAATCGTCCAGGCATTTTCCCCCAACCGTGTCGAAAACCACGTCATAGCCAATCCCACCGGTTTGGTCGGATACGTACGCATCCACATCGGTCTCTTTGTAATTGATCATTCGGTCCGCTCCAAGCCCATAGCCGTAATCCATCTTTTGGAGTTTCGAGGCTGTGGAATGGACCTCGGCTCCCAAAGCCTTGGCCAATTGAATCCCCACCTGCCCGACTCCTCCGCATGCGGCATGGACCAAGACTCTTTGACCTGGAGCAACCTCGGCCCGGTCGATCAAAGCATTCCAAGCGGTAATTCCGACAAGCGGCAGAGTCGCCGCTTGCTCCATGGTTAGATTATGCGGTTTTTTCGAAACCAAGCGGGCATCCGCCAACGCATATTCACTGAGGACCCCAGGCATGCCCTTGAATCCCCCGACGCATCCGTAAACCTCTTCTCCCACCTCAAAACCACGGACTTCGTCTCCCACTTCAAGAACAGTGCCCGAGACGTCTCCATGCAGAACCCCCGGCAACTCCGGTCCTACCGGAAGCAGGCCCTGACGAATCTTGTAGTCCACGGGGTTGACGCTTGACGCCGAAACCTTGAGCAAGAGATGCCCAGAACAAACCTCAGGGTTCGGAAATTCCTCGAGGGCAAACTTATCCGTTCCGCCGTGAGCTTTCAATACCATCGCTTTCATCCCGATTCTCTAGAGGGTTTCGGACCAAGAGGCGACCCCGGAGTGTAATTTGTCGCGAACCTTTTTTCGTATCATGATCGCATGAAAAAATCAAAGAATTGGTAAATGGTTGTTGAAATTAAGCGGGCGATTGGGAATAGAATATCCATCTATGAAAAATCCAAACCTCTCACGTCGCAGTTTTCTGAACCAATCCGCGAAACTCGGAACCGCCGGTATTCTTTCCACCTCCTACTTTCCCTACCTTGCCAAAGCGGGTTCGGAATCTCCGAACGAGCGATTGAGGTTTGCCGCCATTGGAGTGGGGGGACGAGGGGCCGGGGTCGCCAACAGTGCCCGCAGGTTATCCGATATTGTGGCGATTTGCGACTTGGACACTCAACGCATCGACCGGGTCAACAAAGCGATGGCCAAAGGAGAGGCGACGGGATACCAAGACTACCGTAAGATTTTAGACCGCAAGGATATCGATTTCGTCACCATCGGCACCACCGATCACTGGCATACTCGGATTGCCATTCAAGCAATGCAGGCAGGAAAGGATGTCTACTGCGAAAAGCCCCTGACGCTCACCATTGAGGAAGGGAAACAAATTTGTAAGGTCGCCAAGGAAACTGGTCGTGTTTTTCAAGTGGGAACCCAGCAAAGAAGCGAAATGTCCCAAAGATTTCTGACTGCGATTGGAATCATCCGCGAAGGTCGAATCGGGGCCATCAAAAAGGTAACCTGCAACATTGGAAGCTCACCCACCGGCGGACCCTTCAAAAAATCGGATCCGCCCGCCAACCTCGACTGGAACAATTGGTTGGGACAGGCTCCGAAAGTCGATTACATAAAGGAGAGAGCTCACTACCTGTTTCGTTGGTGGTACGAATATTCCGGTGGCAAGATGACCGATTGGGGCGCTCATCACGTCGACATCGCCCAATGGGCCTTGGATCAAAATGGAGAAGGGCAGGGGGTCTTGGAACTGGACCCTATCGTGGGCGAACATCAGATTCCCTTTAAGAACGGGATGCCCACGAAGGACAACTACTTCAACACTTCCCATAATTTCCACATCAAATGCAAATTCCCAAATGACGTGGAAATGAATATCGTAAGCAAATCGAAGGAAGGAAACGGCATTCTATTCGAGGGCGAGAAAGGTAATTTCTTCGTAACTCGGGGAAAACTGAGCGGTGAGGCGGTGGACGGACTCAAGGAGAAACCCCTGTCTTCGGATACGGTATCGACGGTTTACAAAGGCAAGAAGACAACCAACCACATGGAAAACTTCTTTGCCTGCATGAAGGATCGGACNGATCCGATCTCGGATGTCCACACCCACCATCGGGCCATGACCACATGCCACTTGGCCAACATTTCCATCCGACTGGGTCGCAAGCTCAAATGGGATCCCCAAAAGGAGCAGATCATCGGCGATTCGGATGCCAACCAATGGCAAGCCCGCGAACAACGCAAAGGCTTTGAGACAATGGGCTGAGATTTTCCATCTCGGCAAAGATTTATTTAAATTCAGTCTTNCGGCTGCTTCCGTCAACTCTTCAAGTTGGCGTCGTTTGCANGGATTCGTTNGAGTCAAGTCGCTTGCGGAGAAACTCCTCTCTTATTACCTCCCTGGANAGCCAAGNTTCAGGAAGTTTCGATTTATTCGCATAGTCTATTTCCCTTAGGTCGCNAGGAANCCTCAGCGAAGCGGTTGCTCGGTTTGGCGAATCCGCTCGTCCATCTCCTTCAATTTAAAGCGGGCGCTGACCACCGAGTGCCTCTCCTTCCCTTTGCGGTACTTGACGTAGGTNGTAGCGACAATGGTTNCATCCCGAAGAAGCTCCATGCCCGGATATCCGCAATCCCTCCCGGCAAAACTGTGCAAAAGCTTGATCCTATACTGTCCGGGCTTACCGTTTCGTATATCATCGTAGCTTCCCACCCAGGCGACGAAATGTCCCCAAGTGGGACTGTTTTGAGCCATATCACGAAAGGCGATGACCCACCGTCCGTCCTCCGTCTGCAATCCNTAATGACGATCTCCCGTCAAGCCCCATGGGGTGTCGATTGGTTTGCTCCAATTCTTACCCTCGTCTCCACTGAACATCATCAGGCTACGCCCCTTGTGTTTGTTCTCCCTCATCAGGCAACACAATTCCGTGCCATCGGGGGAGCGCAAGACGAATGGTTCGCAAGGGTCCTTGCCCTCTACTTTTGCCACCACCTCAGGTTTTGACCAAGTCAACCCTCCATCCTTGGTCACGGACTGAAGAACCTCCAAGGGGGACCGGTCGGCTCCACCAGGTCCCCTGTGAAACATTCCGAGTGTGCTTCCATCCTTAAGTGGGATCTGACTGGACCAAGTCATTATGCAGTTAAAGTCTTTCCCTAGCGGGGGCATTTCCTTCCATGTCTTACCACTATCCTCACTCATAATGCTTGGCATGGCCGGTCCACCCCGTTTTCCCAGCGCTGCGGAAAAGACCCACAACCGCTCTTTTCCCTTCGGGTCCACGATGCGATAAATGCTCGGACAATTTTGATGGGTNACAAACCCCNCGGGCAACTGATCGTCGAGTCGTGTCCACGTCAACCCCCCATCATCGCTCCTCGCCATGGGCCCAGCGGCTCCACCATGGTTAATGCACCAGACGCAGAACATAGTCTGCCCGTTCGGTAGAAGCAAGGTGGTCGGGTGTCCCTGATAAACCCTATCCCCATTGGCAACGATAACCTGTCGGTCGGTTTCTTNGGAAATGTCCAGAATAGGCANATTAGGTNTCTNTTGCGCNTTTGAATGAAAAGCGCCGAGGGTCAGCAGANAAAGCGCTGGAACCGCAAAGCGTGTAAGGTTCGTTCTAATTTTCATAGGGCNGGATGGGTATCACTTCTACTTATCATTGAAATTGAATCGTAATGGCTAGCAGAAAAGGTTCGGTTTTCTTAAGTCACAACGATTTCCTGGATTTTACTTTCTCGACACTTACTTCACTTGGGTATCCNCAAAAANCTCTTTTCAGAAAATTCGTTTGTGTTCGTATCATCATGATTGGAAAAAACCCTATGATTTCCCACCTCGATTGTACCCTCCCATTCATCGAGTCTCAGGACGACTGGATGGGAGCTTTCAATTTCAATCCACCAAGACCGCCCAGTCCACAAAAAATCCGGATATCAATAGCCCGACACTTTGATATCAGAATATGGATTCAAAATATTTTCCATTGCGGAAATTTGACTTGATCGGACATAGGCCTCGCTGAAAACAAAACCGATGAATAGTGCGATCATGATTCCTGATGCCAGCAAAAGTCTCACAATTCTAAGGCTGGTCGCCTTACCCAAATCGCGAATTTGCAAGAATTCTGTTCGGGAATGGCCAACGCAACAAAATTTATTTAAATATGAATGGCTTCGTTGTGAGCGGCGGCTGCGGCCTCCGCCAGAGCCTCGCTCATGGTGGGGTGAGCATGAATGGTCTGGTGAATTTCCTCAACCGTGGCTTCCAGCTTCATTCCCAATCCATATTCCGCTATCAATTCGGTGGCGTCCGACCCAATGATATGAGCCCCTAGAATCTCTCCGTACTTTTCACCGACCAATACCTTGACGAACCCCTCGGAGTGGTTGACGGCGACGGCTTTCCCGGAAGCAGCGAAAGGAAACTTTCCAACCTTGAAGGAAATCCCTTCCTCCTTTGCCTTCTGCTCGGTCAAACCGATGCTGGCCACTTGCGGTTGGCAATAGGTGCAACCGGGAAAGGCGTCGAAGGGAACAGGGGTGGAATGCCCAAACATCCCATTGACCGCCTGAATTGCCCGGTATGTGGCGACATGAGCCAACCAAGGCGGGCCCACGATGTCACCAGCCGCATAAACGTTCTTTTCGGAAGTCTGATAATTCTCATCCACCTTCAGGTATCCGCGGTCCAATTCGAGCGAAAGCTTATCGGAAAGAGCCCCATCCAAATTTGGAACCACGCCAATGGCCAAGAGTAGGCTTTCCGCCTCCAACGTTTCGGACTCTTCGCCTTTGACTAGAGTGAGGGAAACGGAATCCGTCCCCACCTCAACGCCATCCACTTTGGTCTCCACTCGGCAATCGACCCCTTGGTCATGGAAGGATTTGGCGATGGCCGCAGAAACCTCTTGGTCTTCCACCGGCAGAATATCTGGCAACATCTCGATGAGGGTAACCTTGGTTCCAAAGGCATTGAGGAAATAGGCAAACTCCGCGCCGATCGCTCCCGCACCCATGATCGCAATGCTTTTGGGTTGCTCGGTCATTGCCAAGGCTTCCCTTGAAGTCATGACTCTCTTACCGTCCACTTCGATTCCTTCGAGCTTTCTTGGTTTGCAACCTGTGGCAATAAGAATCTTTTCCGCCTTTAAAAAGGTACCCTTGGACTCGCCATCGGTGATCTCAACCATACCTGCGGCATGGACCATGCCCATGCCGACCACATAATCGACCTTGTTCTTCTTGAAAAGAAATTCGATGCCACCACCCATTTGATCTGAAACTTCGCGGGACCGGCCCATGATTTTCCTAAAATCGTAACTCACTTCCCCGCAGTCGATGCCAAGGGCATCGGCATGGAGGGCAGCTTGGTAAGTCTCCGCGCTTTTCAGGAGTGCCTTGGAGGGAATGCAGCCCCAATTCAGGCAGGTGCCTCCAGCTCGCTCCCTTTCCACTACAATGGCTTTCTTGCCTAGTTGACCGGCCCGTATTGCCGCGGCGTATCCTGCGGGTCCTCCCCCCAAAACCAAAAGGTCGTAAACAGTGTCTGGATTCATAGTTTGCTTCTTGGATGAAATGATCTTTTTTTAACCGCAAATGGTAACATCGTCAATGCAAGGAAACTTTTTCGAGTTGGGCTTGAATTTTTTGCAGATGCTTCTAGCTTAGAAACCTTTTGAAAATGATAGAAGCTCTTACAACCAAAAACGACTACCGCTCTTCCATCGCTAAAAGCATAGACTATTGCCTGACCACGACTTCGCTGGGTACTGACGATTACTACAAGGGAAAAGTTCGAGACCGATACGATTTGGGCGAAGTTCTTGCCCTGATCACCACGGACCGGCAATCCGCCTTTGATCGTGTGCTCGCAACCATACCCTTCAAGGGTCAGGTTCTCAACCAAACGGGCGCCTGGTGGTTCGAAAAGACCCAACACATCATCCCCAATCACGTCGTCGAATTGCCGGACCCGAACGTAACCATCGCCAAGAACTGCAAACCGTTTCCCATCGAATTCGTGGTGCGTGGCTACGTCACCGGAAGTTCAAGCACCTCGCTTTGGACCATATACAATCGGGGTGACAGGGAATACTGCGGAATTCAATTTCCCGACGGATTAGTCAAGAACCAAGCCCTCGATACCCCCGTACTTACTCCCACCACCAAGGAAGAGGATCATGACCGACCGATTTCCGCAAAAGACATCATCGCCGAAGGATGGATGACCCAAGAGCATTGGGACGTCGCCTCAAAAAAAGCCCTCGAACTCTTTAGCTTCGGTCAAAAGGTATCGGCGGATCACGGTCTTATTCT
>NZLE01000111.1 GCA_002692605.1 Opitutia bacterium | reverse complement strand
CAGGAGGTTCTGGCCGAGAAAAGAACCGACTTCCTGAGACAGGGAAAAAAACTTGCCTTGGAATTGGATTGGCTGAAGTTGAGAACCCGTGTCGCGCAAGCCAGTTACCGAACGAACCAAGCGAGGTTAGCGGAAAATGCTCTCGCTCAGGAAATGGCCCGGTTCGGTTCCCTTGATCGAAGGTTTCCTGATTCCGAGGGATTCATCGATCCGATTCAGCGGAAGGGGTGGGATGCTAGACTGCTTCAGCGACAAGAGGAAGTTTCTCAGGCGGAAGCTCGGGAGCGCCTGCTTGCCCGAGAAATGCGCGAATTAAGAGCCCTACTGGCCAAGGAGGGTTTTCCGGTTCCGGATCAGTCGGCTTTTGATTTGAGTCTCCCATCGAACCGGTAGGGGCAATTCTTTTTCATTGAGGGGAATCGAAGCTTCGACAAGATGGAAGGATATGGAAGCTTACGTTGAACAGATTCTCAGTCACCCGTTGCTGATTCTCTTCCTTTCTCTGGTATGCATGCTGCTTCTCTTCGCGGTGCTCAAGGGCTTGGTTAAGTTGATGCTTGTAGCCTGTGGTTTGGTTGCTCTCTATTTCGGATATCTTCATTTTTTTGCGGAGTCCTACCCTTTGCCCGAAATCGATTTTTCTCCTGTGATCGAATGGAAGGATCAGATCGAGGAGGTACTTCCGTATGATTTGAACGTCACTTTTTCCGATCGGAATGAAACCGCTGACCCCGAGTGAACTCCGAACCGGTAGAAGTTTCTTCGGTTAGATCGCCATGAGATTTGCCTGGCCTTTGTATTTGGCTTGGAAGCAGTTGTTTCCATCGCAGAAAAGAATTTCATTCTTTTCCCTGCTTTCAGTAATTGGCGTGGCTTTGGGGGTTAACGTTATGATTGTGGTGATTGCCTTCATGCAGGGCTTTCAACAAAAATTCCGGACGGATATCATTAACTCTCAAGGGCATGCCAGAGCCGTTCCCTTGAATCCAAGCCCGGTTTGGCCCCAAATCAGCAAGGAGTTGTTGGAACGGGATGACGTACTTGGAGTGACCCCCTATCTGCAGGGACAATTGTTGCTCCAAAATCGATCCTACCATTCGATTCCCTTCTCCATGGGCTTGGACCCCGAAGATGCCGATCAGGTGATCCCACTGAACGAATACCTGATCAACGGACAATTGATGCTGGAGGGATACGACTCGCAAGACCTGACTCCTTTCCCTACGATGGATGATTTGGAAGATGAGGTCGTCTTCATTACCCGTCAGGTCGCCAACCGTCTTGGGGTGCGTCCGGCGACCATCATTCGTTTGAAGGATGCGAATGCAACCGAGCAAATCAAAGAGGGCAAAGGCGAAGTGCGGGTCCGGCGTCTGGACCCTTTCGTTCCGAGCGGTCAATGGACGGTTACTTTTTTGGATGAAAAATCCTATCGAATCGAGGAATCAACAAGCGGTTTCAAAAAGGTGGGCCTTCTCGGAGAGCCACCTCTGGACTTGGGTTTGGGATTTCCGGTCTTTGAAACGTTGCCAGGCGGAAAGCCTTTTGAAAAAGGCGATCAAGTACGTTTCCAATCCTTTCGCTCTTCCATTTTGGAGGTCTATTCGCCAAGCATGATCGAAAAAGCCAAGGCGGACGAACTGGCTCCCCCCCATGAAGTTAGGGTGGGAGGAATCTTTGAGGTTCCTTGGCAAGGTTTTCATTCCGAAGCTCTGATCGGTACGATGCGTTTCATGGATGAGATGCGGGGAACAGAGGGACAATGCGATGGGTTTTATCTGAAGTTCTCCGATCGATTGGCCCAGAAGGAATCGCTTCTGTCCGAGTATTGCAAAGATTTGGAGGGTGACTTGGGCAGCGATTGGTTGGTGATTCCATGGTTTGTGGAAAACGCCTGGTTTTTCGAACTCCTGAAATTCGAGGAATACCTGATGATTCTGATCATGATTCCAATCGGTTTGGTTGCGGCTTTTGCCATTGCCATCGCCCTGATGACTTCGGTGATGAGGAAGGTGAGGGAGATTGGCTTGCTCGTAGCGATGGGAGGGAGTCAAACCGCGGTGGGGGCGATTTTTTGTCTGCAAGGTTTGATCATCGGAAGTCTCGGGGCGGTTTTTGGTTGTGGTTTGGCCCTCCTGTTCATTCGCTATCGCGATGAGTTGATGTCCTTCATCGTGACAGGAATCGCCGGGGAGGGCGGGCAGGACGAGGTGGCTCAATTTTATGATTTTTACAGCTTGCAGGTGGACTATCCCTGGGACTCTCCGGAGAGTCTTTCGACCTTTTTGGCTTTTGCTCTTTTTGCCATGGTGGTTTCTACGGTTGCGGGTCTGCTTCCTGCATGGCGAGCGGCGAGAATGAACCCGGCGGAGGCTTTGCGCAGTGAGTGAGACGAGGTCGAGCATAGTTCTTTCCACGAAGAAATTGAGCAAAAGCTTTGTATTCGGAGAGCAACGGATCGAGGTTTTGCGCGGGGTTGATCTGGAGTTGACGGAAGCGTCCTCTCTTAGCATTCGCGGGGATTCGGGTTGCGGAAAGACTACGCTTTTGAATCTCTTGGCACGTTTGGAGACAGCGGATGGGGGAGAGATTAAGTGGGAGAATCTGTCTCTCGATGCATCGACCCGAGCCTCGAAACGAGAGATCGGAGTTCGAGCCAATTTTCTGGGAGTGGTCTATCAGGCCTATTATCTGATTCCGGAACTGAACGTTTTGGAAAACGTTCTGATCGGGGCGTCCCTAGCGGGCGGCAATCCCCTCCGTTCCAAGGAACGGGCGCGCTTTCTTCTTTCCAAAATGGGGGTGGAGGCAAAGGAAGCTCAGGTTCCCCAAAAACTATCCGGAGGAGAGCGTCAACGGGTTGCCATCGCTCGGGCATTGATCAATCAACCCAAAGTGGTCCTGGCGGACGAGCCGACGGGAAATCTCGACGAACGAACAGCGGAAGAGGTCATGGAGCTTTTGTTGGAATCCTGCACGGAGGAGAAATCCTCCTTGCTTTTGGTCACCCATAATGGGACCTTCGCCAAGGCTACGGACAGGCAGGCTTTTTTGCAGGATGGAAGCTTGCGACAACTTTGAGAAAACATGAAGGGAAACGAAAAAACAAGATGTGGAGTCGCGGGGGTTGGATATCTCGGACAGCACCACGCCAGGATTTACCATGCTTTGGAGTCGAGCGAACTGGTTGGGGTCTACGAACCGAATGAGGAAACTGCTGCCCGGGTTTGTGAGGCATATGGCTGCAGGAGGTTCGAGAATTTGCAGGAATTGGGTCAGGCTTGCGATGCCGTCAGCGTGGTCAGTCCAACCGATCTGCATGCCGAAGTTTCCTTGCCCCTGATCGAAGAGGGGTGTCATCTTTTGGTGGAAAAACCTCTCTGTGTTTCAAGTGCCGAAGCAGAGCTAATCCTGGGGCGGGCCCAAAGTCAGGGAACGATCGTTCAAGTCGGGCATATTGAACACTACAACCCTGTAATGGACTTTTTGGAACGAGCGGTGGATTGTCCGAAATATCTTACCGGTGAGAGATTGGCTCCTTTTCAACCAAGGGGTACGGAGGTCGGTGTGGTTCTTGACCTGATGATTCATGACGTGGGTATCGCGATGGCTCTGGTTGCCTCTCCCTTGAAAACGGTGGATGCGATCGGAGTGCGGGTGCTTTCGACAACGGAGGATATTGCGAATGCCCGTCTGGTTTTCCAAAACGGATGCGTGGCCAACCTGAGCGCCAGCCGGGTGAGCGAAAAGAAAGCCAGGGAAATCCGAGTTTTTCAAGATAGCGGATATCTGTCATTGGACTTTATGAACCAGAAGGGACATTTGATTGAAAGAAAGGGAGCGGCTCTCGAAAAAAAAGACGTTCCAGTGGAAAAGGGCGAACCTTTGGCCTTGGAGCTTAGGGCTTTCATCAAGTGCGTCAGGGAAGCGGAGACTCCCAAGACCGATGGAAGATTTGGGAAATCCGCCCTTGAAGTCGCCTTGGAAATCACCAGGCAGATCCAATCCTCTTGGTGAACGCGTCTAAAGATCCGCCTTTTCATGTCCTGGACGAAGAAGGGTCCACTGATCTGCTTGTCATTGCCGGCGAGGCGTCTGGCGACGAACATGCGGCTCACCTTATCGAAGAACTNNTTTTACGGANTCCTCANCTTAAGGTGGTTTCGATGGGAGGGNCTCGTTTGCAGGAAGCCGGATCAAGCGCTCTNTATGACTTGACNGACCATGCAGTGGTGGGGATTTTCGAAGTTCTCAGGAATTTGAACTTTTTTCGANGGTTAATGAAGAAAACCGTGNATTGGATTCGGGAGAACCANCCCAAGGTTGTGATGCTCGTGGATTATCCCGGTTTCAACCTTAGGNTGGCGAACGCCTTGAAGGANGAAGGGATTTCCCGAAAAGGTGGTGGGCAGGTTCGAGTCTTGCAGTACGTNAGTCCGCAACTGTGGGCATGGAAGCCTCAGAGAAGGTTTCTTATGGAAAGGGTCTTGGATGGGTTGGGAGTGCTTTTTCCTTTTGAAGTCAAGTGCTATGCGGACGTGGATTTACCTGTTTCCTTCGTGGGGCACCCATTCGTGAGCCAGAATTACCAGCTGCCGGTGCGCTATCTTGAGGACGGTCCTCTGCTTTTGCTTCCGGGAAGCCGCGTCCAACCGGTTGAAAGAATCTTACCACCCTTTCTGGATGCGTTCGAGGCCTTGTCCGAAGACTATCCGAACTTGCGCGCGCAGATACCCGTCCCCGATGAGCGCCTTCGCAAACTGGTTGGTTCAATTGTCGGACGATGCCCCTGCGCCGACCGGGTCGAGGTGGTGGAGGCTACGGAAGGGTTGTCGGCGAGAGCCGCTCTGATGAGTTCGGGCACGATGTCCTTTGCCTGCGCTCTGGCGGGCCTGCCTGGAGTGATTGCCTACAAGGCCCATCCAATCACCTACTGGATCGGAAAGTGTCTGGTCAAAATTCCGCATTTGGGGATGGCGAACGTTTTGCTTCCGGAAAATCCACCTTACCGGGAATTTTTACAGGGAGCGGCCAATGGAAGGAATTTGTCGGGTGAGCTTGCTCAAATCATCGACCAGCCTAATGCTCGTACGGATGCGATTGAAGTTTCCGGTAAACTGAAGGACATACTGACTCAGGAAGAGGGGCGGGGCGCGGTCGATTGGCTGATCGAAGCCGGTTCCTTGGAGTGAGTTGTCGTCATTTGTTGCCAAAGGCGCAAGGCTCTTTGTCCGAGGGCGGATTTGCAATGGTCTACTTCTGCCATTCGGGACTTGAGGTTTTCATTCGCTATGTCAGAAACGTCATCCATGTTATAAAGAAATACGTTATCCACCTTGGAGGCCCGCTCATCGATGTTTCGAGGGACCGCTGCATCAATCAGAAAGAGGGGTTGGGAAGGTCTTTTGCGCATGCATTCACGAATGTCTTCCAGATCGATTAACGCTTTGCCGCTTGCCGTGGACGTGAGAATGACGTCAAAGAAATGCAGGGATTTCTTGAAATCATCAAAGGACAGAGCGAAGCCTCCGAACTTTTCGGCAAGTTCATCAGGCTTTCTGCGGCTCAAGGGGCACCAGTCGAAGGTTCTGCCCGTTACGGTAATCGCTTGCGATCCTCTGGACTTGAAGGATTCGATGGCGCTTTCGGCAACCTCACCGGCACCGACCACCAGTAGGCGACAGGCTGCGACTTTCCCGAAAATCCGCCGTGCAAGTTCGCAAAGGACATTACCCAAGTTAACTTGTCCCTTGGAAATCCCGGTGTTGGTCCGAGCCCATTTGGCGGCCTGAAATCCTTTTTGAAAAAGCCGGTTGAGCATTTTTCCGGATGCCTTTCTTCGACAAGCATCCTCATAGGCTTTTTTGACCTGTCCGAGAATTTCGGTTTCGCCGACCATTTGTGAATCAATGCCGGCAGTCACCTCGAAAAGATGCCTGATCACTTGCTCCCCACTCCGCAGATAGGAGTGCCGCCGGAGGAATTCCGGATCGATCTTTCGAAAATCGCTCAGATAATCATGCAGACACTCCGGAGCGAAGTTCTCTTCGGAGGCTCCGTATATTTCGGTTCGGTTGCAGGTGTTCAGAATGAGGCATTCGTGCAAACCGGGCAATCCTTCCAGTCCGAGGTAAAAATCGTCGATGGCATCCGGAGGCAGACTGATGCGTTCGCGAGCCGCCAAGTCGGCGACCCGATGAGAACTGCCCAGGAGATGAAGGGAACTGGAGGCTTCGCGAATCATGGAGAATGAGCCAAAGACAAATCGGAAGAAGGAACTACGTGGCTTTCCTGTTTCTTTGATTTTGAATTCACGAAGCTGAGACTGAGAATTGCCAAGCAGAACAAAGCGATGCTCGCTTTGGCGAATTTCGAACCGAATAGTCGATTTCCGACTCGCAGGAAAAAGAGAATGGCATACCCGAACCACAGAAGAAGGGTTACGTAGAGTTTGGTGGTGGTTACGAATTCCGGATGTCTGGTCCAATGCATACCGCCCACTATGATCGAAAGAGTCAGAAAAGAAGTCCCTACGGTAAGCAAACGAAAACCCGCATGTTCAAGATCGTGGATTGGAGGAAGAAAGGAACCGATTAGTCGATGCTTCCGGGAAAGCAATGCATTCCGTTGCACCAAATACATTCCGCTGACTATCGCAAGAAGGGAAAAGAGCCCATAACTGAAAATGGCAATGGATGCATGCAGTTCGACCCAAGGATTGGAAAAGAGTCGTAGGTAATCGGGATCGGTCCAATAGGGAGGGTCACTTCCCGGAAGAATCAGGGATAGAAATCCTGCCCCCATAGCCAAACCGGCACAAAAGGTTCCAAGCAAATTCAAGCGCCAAATAAAACGAAGAATGAGAAACGCGAGGATCAGGGACCAAAGGATAAACTGAATCCGTTCGAGGGTATTCCCAAGCGGACAGCCATGGACTTCGAGGCCTCGCAGGTAGAGAGCCCGAGTCTGAATGAGGAAACCAAGAGCAATGCCGAGAACGGGAACCTGATTGAGAAGGGAGACTTCGAAACGGAAGGTTTTGAGCATGCCAACGAAAAAGGAGATGCCATAGCAGATGCCAGCAATCCACAGCAAGTCACGCGGGTCGTTGAGGTTCATGTCAAAAATTCAATTGAAGGACTATTTCAAAATTTTCAAATTTTGTAAAAGGCTGATTCGGCATGGGCATGATTTATTGAAGATGGTTTCTCAAACGGACTTAGAGGAGTTTTGTGGTCAAAGTTCAGATGCCGTCTATGCAGTTTGGAAGAGAAACTCCAGTGAGGTGAGCCCCCGTGATATGAAGGTTTGGGTTCGATCTCTCGATGGAGTCCCGGCTCTCGATCCTCCCTCGCATGCTGAAATCCGGCAAGGGGATTCCACGAGACCATCTCTTGAGGTGTCGAAAGCAGGGTTTACCGGAAATCCCGAGAAGCTGGGAGAGTTCCGATAAGACGAGTTCGTAGGTTTGCTCATCTTCGAGTTGAGTGAGTTCGGGTTTACCTTCTCCACCGATGAAGGTGGTGAGCAGAACTTTCCCTTCGGGGGCTCGACCCGGAAACAGGGTGCTTGAAAAAAGACTGCCTAAAATGCTGAGGTTTTCCCTCTCCGGCACAAGGAATCCGAATCCATCGAGGGGATGCTTGATATGCGAGGCGTCAAAACCGAGATAAACGAGGTTCAGCGGATATTCCCGAGTCTCGGAAATTCCACTGATTTGATCTGAGCCTTTTAGGTTTTTCCATGAGATTTCGGTAAGAGCATGACTGGGGAGGGTACAGATGACTTCATCGAAAACCCATTCGTTTTGAGATTGATCTTCATTCTTCGCGAGAACTTTCCATCCGTTGTCCAATCGATTGATCTCCAGGACTCGGCAACCGAGGGAAACTTCCCCCTTGAAATGGTCAGCCATTCTTATGATCAAATCCTCCATCCCTCCTTCAAAGGAGATGAGTCGGGTTTTGGGAAGCCGGTCCAAACGGGATTTTTGGGAAAGGAAGGCAAGGAAAAGTGAGCGATGATCGCGTTCCATTTGGTGGAGGGTTGGAAAAGCATTCGAAAGAGAAAGGCTTTCCGGTTTGGAGGCATAGATTCCTGAGATGAATGGATTCATGCAGTATTCCAAAGCCTCTTTTCCCAATCTTCTGGTGATGAATTGGGCGACCGATTCGTCATGGGCGGATTTCCCTTTGGGAAGAAGGGGCTCGAGAAGAAGCCTCATTTTGCCCCATGGACTCAGGAATGGG
>NZLE01000110.1 GCA_002692605.1 Opitutia bacterium | reverse complement strand
TGATGGTGCTGTACAACACCACGACCCACGAGACGCTTACTCCTTCAGACATTGAAGCGGGCGCAACCACTTGGATGCTCCTCGACCAGACCCAGTATCCGGATTACCAACACCCCGCCTATTATAACCTTTCCTCTCACTTCGTGGTCGATGCCAGCGGCACCCCATCCAACGGCTGGATGCTCGTCCCGCACACCGGTGGGCATCAAGAAGAAACGGACACGGATACGGATACGAACCCGGAGGAGTATATATACAATACCGTAACGCACGAAGTTGTGACTCTTTCGCAAATCCAAAACCGGGAGGGAGATTGGTTGCTACTCAATCCCTACGAATATCCCGATTACAATCATCCTGCCTATTACAACATAGCCGTGCATCAAGTAATGGATCAGTCGGAAGGTTCAGTTGTAGGAGATTGGGTTATCGTTCATGGTCAACACTTGGATTTCGATTTCGAAGAACCAGTTGAGGTCGCCATGCCCTCACCCGGTGATCAAGCCCTTCTTTACAATCTTGTCACCATGGAAAGAATCTACGAATCCGATCTTGCAAGCGGCGAATTCCAATGGATGGCGCTAAGTCATGAAAGATACCCGGATTACCAGCATCCTGCATTCTACAATCTTGACTTGCACCAAGTGCTAGATCAGTCCGAAGGTTCACAGGTCGGAGATTGGATTTTGATACCGGCTCGTGAACCCTTCTATCCCTCTGATGAAGAAACTCTTCTATTCAACGTGGAAAGCGGAGAGATCATCCCGATGGAGAGTGTCGAACTTGGAGAAACGAGTTGGACCATTTTGAGTCCGGCAAGATACGGGGAGAAATACGATCACCCTGCATTTTACAATCTTCATTCCCATCAGGTTCTTGATTCATCCGAGGGTTCCCAAGTCGGAGACTGGATTTTGCTAAGTGGTAGGGAATACTTGGACATGCTCTACGACATCCCAAAGATTCCCATAGTCGAGACCCTTCGACCTTCGGAAAGCGATTTCCAACTTTCAGGTATCATTAGGAATTCGGGAGATTCTGAAATCATCGAGTTTGGATTCATGGCTTCCACTCATATGGACATGAGATATGCGATCATGATCCCTGCCCAACTCGACCAGGAAACCATGCAGTTTAGCGCATCCTTGGCGGAAATTGATTTGCATGGCACGATCTACTACAGAGCCTATGCCGTAAATGAAGCGGGCCATAACCATGGATCCGTTAAAATCATCGAAATCGAAACCTTCCAAGAAGCAGATCCGGCGGAAGGCTTCATGGAGGAGGTTGACTGGTTTGGAGATTTTGTGACTCTGGGAGATTCGGATTGGATCTTTCATTCCAAGCTTCAGTGGCTTTACGCCCACCCCGACCACGAGGGCGGTCTTTGGTTGTGGAAACCCGGCCACGGTTGGTTATGGACCCAAGACGGGGTTTGGCCTTTCCTCTATGAGCATGAAACCGGAAGATGGCTCTATCTGGTAAGCACGGAGAAAGGTGGATCCTTCTTCTTCGATTATGAGCAGCATCGATACTTCCCTGCTCTTCAAGAAGAATAAGCTCTCTCTAAAGGAACTTTTCGCTCGCGAACCCAAGCGATCGGACGCTAGCCTTGCTTGAATGAAAAGACATCCGGTCCCCACCCTCGTAATCCTCGCAACCATCCTTGGCTTTTGCTTTGTCCGCGCCAACCAAGTGGCTTCTCCCATCAAAGGAGCCGAGCATGTGACCTACAAGGAAGTCGATGGATGCAAACTGATTCTCAACGCATACTTTCCGCAAGGACACAAAAGGCACAAGGACCAACGGCCCGCGGTGGTCTTCTTCTTTGGAGGTGGATGGAATGGGGGTTCCCCTTCCCAGTTCGCCCCTCACTGCGAATATCTGGCTTCACGCGGCATGGTGGCGATGACCGCGGATTATCGAGTTAAAAGCAGACAGGGAACCACACCCTTTGACTGCGTGGAAGATGGCAAGTCAGCCATTCGCTACGTTCGCCAGCATGCGAAAGAGCTTGGGGTTGATCCCANGAAAATCGCAGCAGGCGGAGGTTCCGCCGGTGGGCANGTCGCTGCGGCCACGGGCACGGTNCGTGGAATGGATGAAAAGAATGAAGACAGTGGGATTTCATCCAAACCCAACGCNCTTCTGCTCTTTAACCCCGTTTACGACAATGGCCCCAAAGGCTACGGTTACGACCGGGTCCAAGGAAGACACCTTGAAATATCCCCCATTCACAACGTTCGGAAAGGGATTCCTCCAAGCATCGTATTTCTCGGAGACCAGGATAAGTTGATCCCCGTTTCCACCGCCGAAAGATTCAAATCGCTTGTGGAAAAAGCGGGTGGCCGGTCCGACTTGCACGTTTACAAAGACCAGCCTCATGGGTTTTTCAATAAGGGGAAGAAGGGAAATTTCTTTGAGAAAACGGTCTTCGAAATGGACAGGTTCCTCTCCTCCTTGGGATGGTTGAAGGGCAAGCCCACGATTCAAGTTCCCTAACCCGATGATGCTCTTGCCCGTTCGCTTGACCTCTCATGCGATTCTCGCCCTTGGGTTACTCGGCGCTCTCTTCGGCCAGGAAACCAATTTAAAAGACGAGGATCCTGACATACCCAATATTCGCCTGACCGAAAAGAATTGGGGACAGGGCTCGCCGGAAGACGTTGTGGCCATTCTCGAATCCACTGCAAGGCAACTGTTTCCTTACACGGGCAAAAAGGAATGGGCCGACGTACTTGTGGGCAAATCTCCTCATGGACCGGTGGTCCTCTTTCGTCGCGGAGAGTTGGGAGAATACCTCGTCAACCTCAACACACGTGACCGTTTCTGGTGTCAATACGCCTTTCAATTCGCACACGAAATCGGTCACGTTATCTGTGGGTTCAGGAAAGGGGACAGAAGCAACCTTTGGTTTGAGGAAACGATCTGCGAAGTCGCCTCTCTCTTCGCCCTCGAAAAAATGGCTATGGAATGGAATGAGTCCGCGCCCCATCCCAATTGGAAACCCTATGCGGTTGAGTTCAAGAAATACGCCGAGCAACGCATCTCCAAGTATCGACTGCCTGAAAGCCATACTCTTGCCCAATGGTACGAGGAACGGGCCTCCACGCTCAAAGCCAAAGCGGATGACCGAGGCAGCAACACCCGAATGGCCACCGCTCTGCTTCCGCTCTTTCGGAAATACCCAATAGGTTGGGAGGCGTGCACCTTTCTCAACCTAAGAAAAACCAAGCAACCCAAAAGTTTCGAAACCTACCTCAAGGAGTGGCTTGAAAATTGTTCCTCCGCGGAACAAAGAGCGTTCGTCCGAAAGGTTTCCCAATCCTTTGGCCATGTTCTTCCTCCGGAATCGAATGGTCCGCTAAACTCCAGCACCGAAATTAAGTGACTTGCCTACCGACAATTCCTCAATTTAGGATTCCATTTCAACACCCAACCCGACCCACCTCTAACTCCCCAAGCCCATGACTACGCGCAGAAAACATCTGAAGACTTTAGGAGCAAGTTTCGCTTTCCCCTACCTGGCCAAAACCTCCTGGGCCCAGACCGGTCCAAATCAAATCCTCAGTCATGCGAGTTTCGGAGGCGCCGGGATGGCGGGCTCGGATCTCGCTCAAATCAAATCCCATCCCAAGGTTCGAGTCCAAGCGATTGCCGAGATCGACCCGGTGAGAAGAGGACAATGCGAACAACGCTTCAAGGACGTTAAAGTGTATGCCGATTGGAGAGAAATGCTGGATCGGGAAGGCAAGAATCTCGATTGCGTAAACGTATCCACCCCCGATCACATGCATGCCGCCATGGGGATGTCTGCCATGCAAATGGGACTTCATCTCTACGGACAAAAACCACTGACTCATGACGTGGCCGAGTCCAGGGTGTTGGCCGAGTATGCCAAGGCCAATCGGCTTGTCACCCAAATGGGAATCCAGATTCACTCCTCCAAGCAGTACCGAACGGCCGTGCAGTTGGTTCACGACGGGGTGATTGGCAAAATCAAGGAAGCCCATTCATTCAGCGGCAAACGATGGGGAGACTCCAACCCCAAGCCTCCGGGGGAAGACCCAATTCCCGAAGGATTGGACTGGGATGCATGGATCGGGCCCGCCCCCTATACCAAATATCTGAAGAGTTACTACCACCCGGGTCAGTGGCGAAAACGCCTGGACTATGGGACGGGAACCTTCGGCGACATGGGATGCCACATTTACGATCCGACTTTCAAAGCCCTTGGTTTGACCTACCCGATCTCCCTCCGATCCGAAGGGCCAAAACCCAACCGGGACAACTGGGGATTCGATGCAAAAATTCATTATCTCTTTCCTTCCACCCCCTATTCCGTGGGCGATACCTTACCCGTCACCTGGTACGACGGTTCCGCCAAGCCTCCTCAGGAGGTGATCTCTTTGCTCGAAGGAAAAAAACTACCCGGTCAAGGGTCGGTGATCATTGGTACCAAGGGAACGATGCTACTTCCTCACGTTGGAATGCCCTCCCTCTTTCCCCAAAAGAAGTTCGTGGATTTGAAAATCAAGGAAGTCGAAGGCTCCAATCATTGGCACGAGTTCGTCGATGCGGTCTTGGGGAACGGCCCCATGCCCTCCGCCAACTTCGATTATTCGGGACCTCTTTCCGAAACCGTCCTCTTGGGAGGGATCGCTACTCGCTTCCCACAAGAAACCCTAATCTGGGATGCTCCCAAGCTATCTTTCAAAGGGAACTCCAAAGCCACTGCGCTAGTGAGCAAAAGCTACCGAAAGGGTTGGGGAGTCAAGGGATTGGGCTGAGGCAATCGGCAACCGGAAGAGGGAATGAAGTCTTAGCTCATCCATGAACGAAGACTATTTCAAAACCATTTTCATTGTCAAAGACGGTGTGATCCAGTTCCCCGATTCATTTGCCATCCTCACCGCATTCAATCCCATGGACAGGGAATTGAGTGAAAAGGAGAACAAGCTTCGAAACCGGGAAATGAGGAGCCTACTGGCAGAAGAAGAATTGGATTACAGCGAACTCGTCGGAAGCTCCCCAGATGGGTCTCATCAGGAACCAAGCTTTGCGGTTTCCTGCAAATTGGAGGATGCCATCGAATGGGCAAATCGCTTTGAACAGAGGGCTATTTTTTGGATCGAGGAAAATCAATTGCAAATAATTGCTTCCGAAAATGGGGATCGATTCCAATTAGGACCCTTTCGGGAGCGGATCAGGAGAAATCCAAATTCGGATGAGCCTTAACGGATCATCAACCCAAGCAGAGAAACCAATGCCGGAACGTAGAGGTTATCGTTCAATACCATCCGGCCAATTCTGATGGGGAATAACTCCAGCAGGGAGACGGAGGTGGCTATTACAAGCATCTGAAGAAGGGTGAAGGGGGTTCCCCATTTCGCCAAAAAGTCAGGCAAGGAAGGGAATACCCAACACGCGAGCGCCATACAAAGAAGGAAGCAACCGAGGGCTCCCTCGACCGTCTTGCCACCTATCTTCATTCGCCCGAAAGCCTTGCCAACCAAGGCAGCGGCCGCATCGCCGAGAATAAAGAGCGTCAGCCCCAAAAAACAGGCAGCAGCGGCTGACTCTCCTCTCAAGGAGATCAGACTGCAAATCCCAGAACCCGCCAAAACGTAGGTTGCTCCGGTGAGTTGCCTTAATTCGGACTCTCTCATCATGGAGCCAAACCATTTCATGAACCTATTTAGAAAAGCTTGGTTCCGGAAGCGCAGGAGCTCAATCAGGAGAGCCGCCGCCAACAAGACGAAGACTCCGAAGCATACCCGTTCCTCGGAAACCCCAAGCAAAGCAGGACCATAAAAAATACCAACGGGTAAAACCACCGCAACACCGTGCAATAGTTTTCGGTTAACCTCCTCTTTGGTTAAGCCTTGAACCATTTTTCGCGGAATCCTGGAAATTGAGAACTTTCAGCTTATGGGCTTCGGAGACCTCAGTTATCCTTGAAGTCAAAGGTTGCCTGATCCTTGGGTTTTCCATTCTTTTCGGAGGAAATTTCCTTTTTGGATTGATCTGGTTTTGCAGAGGGCTTCGCCTTTTCCTTTTCATCGGCGTCAGTCTTCGCCTTCTTTTTCTCCACCTCAGGACTAGGCTTGGCAACGTCGGCCTCTTCTCCTTCCGCCTTAGGGGCATTGACGACTCGATCCACCTTATGGGTCGTCAAGGTACTTCCCTTGACGGAGCGTCCCTGAAGCTCCAGCCATGCGAAATCAAATTCGATGCTCATCTCCTTAATGCGTTTCAAGGTCGGATCCAGATGCACCAGCACCCGACTGTTCTTCTTTTCCGTGTCATGAACGGAAAAGAAAAAGATTCTGGATCTCGAATGAGTCTTGAAAAGCGGATATTCCTTATCGCGGGTCACCCCTCCGATCTTAAACTTCTTCGCATACAGCCGACCGCTTTTTCCGTCCCGATAAACCATATTGTAGACTTTTTGGTCATCTCTTCGAAACACCGCCACACGCAGGGGAGACTTGCCCACGAACATCTTGTCGGCNACCTTCATGACTTTCATGACCCCATCCTTGCCAATGACCAGAACGTCGTCCATATCCGAGCATTTCTCGATGGCTTCGTCCTTTTTCAAACCGTANCCGGCAAACCCATCCTTCCGATTCAAGTAGAGGGTCTCATTCGCAACCACAACTTTGGCGGCCACGATTCGGTCAAACGGNGTTAGCTCTCCGGAGTCATCCACACAGAGCTCGGTTTTTCGCTCACGCCCTTTTCCGTATTTCTTTTTCAGTTCCTTGAAATAACGAATTGCGTAACGCGTAAGCTGCGCCAAGAACCCTTCCACCTCCTTGATATCCTCTTCGAACCCCTTGATCATTTCATCAGCCCGAAAACTATCGTACTTGGAAATCCGTTTAATCTTAATCTCCAACAAGCGAAGAATATCGTCTTGCGTAATCGCCCGGCGAAAGAGCTTGGCATATGGNTTGAGCCCCTTTTCCACAGCCGCAATCACCCCTTCCCAAGTCTCTTCCTTNTCAATGTCTCGGTAAATTCTCTTTTCGATGAAAATCTTCTCCAAGGAGGAGAAGTGCCATTTTTCCCGCAGCTCTCCCAGTTTGATTTCCAACTCTCTCTTGAGCAACTCACGGGTCAATTCGGCGGATGACTTGATCAGGTCGTTGACCGAAAGGAACTGNGGGTGATTATTCTGGATCACGCAGGCATTCGGAGCCAAACTTACCTCACAATCGGTGAAGGCATAGAGAGCGGGAAGAGAATCTTCAGCGGATACGGTGGATGGCAGATGAACCATGATTTCCACGAACTCAGCGGTGTTGTCCTCAATCTTAGAGACCTTGATCTTGCCCTTGTCATTGGCTGAGAGAATCGAATCGATCAGGCTGGTCGTGGTGGTACCAAAAGGAATCTCAGTGATCTTCANCAAGTGCTTCTTCACNTTTTCCATTTTTGCCCGNACCCGAACCCGTCCACCACGCGCTCCTCCGTTGTAATCCGTACAATCGGCGATGCCGCCCTGCGGAAAATCAGGAAGCAGATTGACGGGGTTTTTTCTCAATGCGTCAATCATGGCATCGAGAATTTCATTAAAATTATGGGGAAGGATCTTGGTCGAAAGCCCAACCGCAATTCCCTCCGCACCCTGCGCCAACAGAAGGGGGAACTTGACCGGGAAGGTAATCGGTTCCTTGTTTCGGCCGTCGTAGGATGCCGCCCAATCGGTTACCTTGGGGCTGAAGACCACCTCCAAGGCAAAGGGGGTCAATCTCGCCTCAATGTATCGGGGGGCGGCGGAGGAGTCGCCCGTCAGCAAATTGCCCCAGTTCCCTTGGGTGTCAATCAGCAGATCCTTTTGGCCAAGCTGTATCATGGCATCTCCAATCGAGGCATCTCCGTGGGGGTGATACTTCATGGTGTTGCCGATCACGTTGGCGACCTTGTTGTACCGGCCGTCCTCCAATTCCCTCATCGAATGCAAAATCCTTCGCTGCACAGGTTTCAGNCCATCATCTGCATGAGGAACCGCGCGTTCCAAAATTACGTAGGATGCGTAATCGAGAAACCAATCTCCATACATGTCATCGACGTAAATGGCATCATCGTCATCTCTCTGCTCTCCCGTTCCCTGNGCCAAGGCTTCCGGATCAAAGCGTCGAACTGGAGTNTTCTCCTCCACAACCTCAACCTCCNCGCTGTCGGAGTCNTCTTCGGGCTTGTCCTCTTCTTCCGACATTCCAGTTCCTACGCCGCCTCGCTGTCCGTGGAAGAGTCCTTCGGCATCTCCTCGGCAGCNNCTTCCCTTGAGGAATCGNCGGAAGCCTCTTCCTCTTCCCCTTCCCCANCAACCAANTCATGCTCGAAGCGAAGGTTTCGAATGATGTACTCCTGGCGTTCCGGAGTATTCTTACCCATAAAGAACTTAAGCATCTCCTTGATCGATTCCTGTACGTCAATCTTAACGGGGTCCAAACGGATGTCCTCCGCAATGAAATGCTTGAACTCATCCGGGGAAATTTCGCCCAAACCCTTAAAGCGGGTAATTTCGGGGTTCTTGCCGAGAGTCTTGAGAGCGGCTTCGCGTTCCGCGTCATCATAGCAATAGAGAGTGGTTTTTTTGTTNCGCACTCGGAAAAGAGGAGTTTGCAGGACAAACAGATGACCCTGTCGGATCAACTCGGGAAAGAACTGCAGAAAGAAAGTNATCAAGAGCAAACGAATGTGCATGCCGTCGACATCCGCATCCGTTGCAATGACCACTTGGTTGTAACGCAAATCCTCCAAATCCTCTTCAATTCCCAAAGCGGCTTGGATCAGATTGAACTCTTCGTTCTCATAGACAACCTTGCGGGTAAGACCAAAGGAGTTGAGGGGTTTTCCCTTAAGGCTGAATACACCCTGAGTTTGCACGTCCCGGGCCTTGGTGATGGATCCGCTTGCGGAATCTCCCTCGGTTATGAAAAGCGTGCTTTTGAAACGGTTTTTGTCCTTGGTGTTCAAATGAACCCGGCAGTCACGAAGCTTGCGGTTGTGAACTTTGCTTTTCTTGGCCCGCTCTCTGGCAATTTTCTGAATCCCCTTTAGTTCCTTGCGTTCCCTTTCGCTCCGCTGGATTTTCTCCAACATGGCTTCGGCGGACGCTGGGTTCTTATGCAAAAAATTATCCAGTTTTTCCTTGAGGAAATTACCGACGAAAAGACGCATGGATTCTCCCTCGGGAGCAACCGTGAGCGANCCCAATTTGGTTTTGGTCTGTGATTCGAAAACCGGTTCCTGCACCTTGACGCTAATGGCGGCAACCAAACCACTGCGGACGTCGGGAGCGTCGAAAGTCTTCTTGGCGAAATCCCTTACCGTCTTGACGAAGGCTTCCCGAAAGGCTGCCTGATGAGTTCCTCCCTGAGTGGTGTGCTGGCCATTNACGAAAGAGAAGTAATCTTCCCCGTATTGCTCGATGTGGGTGAAGGCCACCTCAATGTCATTGCCCTCAATGTGAATNATCGGATAGAGAGGATCCTCCGCGAGGTTTTCNCTGAGCAAATCCTTGAGTCCATCCTTGGATCTGAACTTCTTTCCGTTGTAACTGATGGTCAGACCGCGATTCAGGTAGGTGTAATACCTGAGCATGCGCTCGACGTANTCGTTGCGGTAGCGAAACTTCTTAAACATNTCGGCATCCGGAGTGTAGGAGATGAAGGTGCCATTCGCTTCCGCNCTCTTCTTGTTTTTCTTGTCGACCGACAAGGGGTTCCCNCAGGNATACTCNATCCTTCTCGTTTCTCCTTCCCTGAAGGATTGAATGTCAAAATTGGTGGANAGNGCGTTCACCGCCTTGATTCCCACTCCATTCAGNCCGACCGACTTCTTGAAGGCCTCGGAATCGTACTTCGCTCCGGTGTTGATCTTGGACGAGCAATCAAGAAGTTTTTCCAAGGGAATCCCCCGACCATGATCTCGAACGGTTACGGATTGGCCATCGGTCTNCACGTCAATCTGCTTCCCGAAACCCATGACGAACTCGTCAATGCAATTATCCAAAACCTCCTTGAGCAAAACGTAAATGCCATCATCCTCGGAAGAACCGTCTCCAAGCTTGCCGATGTACATGCCCGGGCGCAATCGGATGTGCTCCTTCCACTCGAGCGTCTTGATGGTTTCCGCCGTGTATTTGTGTTCAGCCATCTTTTCCTTTCATCCAGTCCACCCCTAATGTATGCGTATTGGAAAACGATTTGTCCATAGGAAAAACACGCGATGCTGAAAAAGCTTGCCATCCAAAGGACTGGGGTAGCTTATCAACAGTTCNAAGATGTTNCGATCCTATGCCTTGACTCTCTCTCAATTGAGTGATCCGAAAATCCTCAAACCCTTGGTGTTCGCAACTCTGCTGACCATAGGATCGATTATTCTCGTCCTCGTCCTTGGAGCAACCGCGATTGATTGGGCAATGACCAGCCTTTCCAACGCCTTGGATGGTTGGTTTGGCAAGGCCGAAGGGTGGCTAAGAATAATAACTCAGGTGATCGGAGCCTTGTTTCTCCTCATGATCGCCTACTTTTTCTTTGCCAGCATTCACGCGGCGTTTTTGGGACTTTTCTTTGATGATTTGCTCGATGCGATCAGGAATCGTCACTATCCCCAAAGCGAATGGCTCCCGCCACCTTCTCTCTCACGCTCTCTACGCGATTCGCTTCGTTTCATCATTCTCAGTCTCACCGTCAACCTCATCGCTCTGCCCTTTTATCTGATCGGATGGTTCGTTCCACCGATCGGTTTGGCCGCGCAAGTTTTGGTCAATGGCTACCTGCTCGGCAAAGAATACGGCTACCTCGTCGGCTTGCGCATTTCCTCCGACTCGAGCCAAACCGGAACCAAGTTTCTCAAAGAGGGCATCCTCGCCTCTTTGGTTTGGATGGTGCCGCTTGTCAATTTCATCGCCCCGGTCCTTCTGGCTGGCTCGATTCTCCATTCCAGGTTCTTGAATACAAAAGGCAAAGAGTAATTCTCCGAGCTTATCGGGAAGGATTCAGAGGAGCGGACTCGAAGGATTTTCCAAGACGAGCGTGGTGCAGGCGGGCAACCTGCCACATGTAGGTTCCGGTGGCGCGACCATATTGGTTGGCAACCGCATTCCGCAAGTGTTGGAGCGCCGCCTTCTTGTCTCCTTTGACTAATTCCAGATAAATACCCACGTACAAATCGGCATGAAAACGCACTCTCTCCTCATATCCGCGGGGGAAACCGGCTTCCTCAATCCGCTGGAAGATTTCATCGGGCTCGATCTTTCCCTGAAACATCTCATAGAGCCAAGGATAGGGAGGACGGTCCGTTTGCTCATAGGGCAACAAGTCCTTTCGGGCCTTCTCTTCGCCTTGAGCGCTGGTCTGAGACATGAAACGCCAAATCCCATTCTCTCGATCGACCGCATCGTACCGGTGATAAATCTCGAACTGTCTCTCCGCTTTTACGAACTCGCCCAGATAAAAGTACGCGATTCCAATCCGCCAATGGGAAACCTCCAAGGTTGGATCCAATTCGATCATTTTCGCATAATCCTCACGGGCTCCTTCGAAATTGCCCAAAAACATCCGGGCGTCTCCCCTTGCGGAAAGCGCGGACAGATTCTCGGGATTCTCCTCGATGCGCCGATTCAGGGTTTCCTCGCGAAGCTTGAACTCGGTAAGATGCCCCCGAAGTTCATCGGGTGGTAAAACCGTTTCCGAAGCAAAGATAGGTAGGGATGCGACAACCCAAAGAGCCGGAAAGGCAACCCATCTCATTTTCCGAACTCATTCTTGAATTTGGGGCCCGTCAAAGTTCCGTTTTCATCCCATACTTCAATCAGGCCATAGGCCAAGCCATCGCGCACCTTGGTCCGACTCCTGACCTCTCCGTTGTCATGAAAGGCCTCCGCGACTCCGGTGAAGGGTTCGGTCGCTCCGATTCGGTACCAAAGCTGGTCTTCGCGAAATTCCAATTCCTTGTCCTGATCCACTTTCGGGAAGCCCTGCAGTTCATCGGTGACTTCGGTTGAGTCCAGATAATCAAGCGTGCATTGGGAAGGAAGCCAAATGATAGTCAATCCCAAGAAAAAAACAGCCCCGAACCACCAATAGTAGACCGATGGGATTCTCCGGTAAAAAGGAACCTCCTTCGGTTCCGGCGGGGTTGGGAACTCAAAATCTTTCATGGATAAGCAAGATAAGCTCAGATCGATCTAGTTAAGCAAGGCATAAAGAAAGACATTCATCCCCAAACGGGTATAGAAGGCATGCGCATAGTTGCTGATTTCCTCTCCCGAATAATATTTGAAAATTCGCCATCTCCCATTCGGTTCCTTGACCCACAAGGGACGTTGGCCGAGTTGGGAGTAGATCACGTCCTTCAAGCCGTCTTCCCGGGTCACTTCATAGGTCCCTCCCGAAAAGGAGGCAAGTTTGAGATTCTCGTCAAAGTTTTCGGCGGATTCGCGAATGCGAAAGGAAATCGGCGGAATCCAGGAACCGAACTCGTCCTTGCCCCACCCCATCGCGCAAATCGGAGAGGCAACGCAAGCCAATCGGCCCTTGACCTTCATTCCGACAAAAGAATAAGTCCCTTGCGGCCACTTTTCCTGCTCCACGAAGGTCAGTACGGTTTCGGGTAATCTCTTTTGGTTGGCTTCGATCATCAAATCCCTGTTCTTGGGCAGGCCCTTATAAAAACTTCTGAAAATCTCATGGTTACGCGGTAAGGGTAAGAAGGATTTTTCCGGATAGACCTGTCGGAAGAGCTCATTCACTTCGGGTCTTTCCTCCCAAGCCGCATAACTGTGACCAAGATCCGCGCCGAGAAAGGAAGCCTTGATTCCCGCATCCAAATAGACGAACCCTCCCTGCTCCATGTAACGCCTCAAGGCAGCCAATTCTTCCGCAGGAAACTCCAAGTTCGGTTGGTCATCACAATTTACGTAAAGGATGGGGTTTTCCATCAGACGTTCGTCGGTCAGTTCAGAAATGAAGAGCGGATCGGTGTCAAAACGGGTGGAGGTTTCCTCATTCATCGTCTTCAAAAGACTCGGTAAGGCGTCCGGATACTTCCGCGTGGCGTTCAGGTTCCTCATCAGAGTCACGATTCGGATACCACTGCTGCGCAAGGCATCAACTTCCTGAGCCTCCATGGTTTGCCCGCTCTCCGAGAACAAACCGAAACAAAAGATCAGAACAAGCGCTCTCATGGGCTATCGTACCCCCAATCTATCCAATTCGGCGCGGGCAAGGGCGCTGATCCGCGCTTGCGGATTGCCCGCGACGTACTCCTTCAATGCCTTTACTCCCTCATGTCGATCCGTGAGCAACGCATCCATGGCCACTCTTTGAATGACGTAATCTTCATCCAACAGGGAACGAGACATAATCCTCACCCATCCCGTAACCCGCCTCACTCCCATGGCCCGCAGCGTGGTGGAGCGCACCACCGTGTCCTCATCGATCAGCAAGTCGAATCCATATTGGTCGAATGCCTCCTGATCAGCTGTGAGCAAAGTCTGACCTGCGAAAATGCGCACGTCCGCATAGGGACTCCCGACAAGTTCACCCAATTCCTCGGTTTTCAGGGACTTTACGCGCCCACGCAGGCTCATCAAAATCGCATCCCGAACACCCTTGTCCCGATCCGACATTCCGGGAAGCCAAGCTTCGGGAGTCTGCCAGCCCGAACTCAGACTTAGGTATCTCTGCCAAGCGATGGATCTCATTTTCGAACTGCTGTGCTCGGTGAGGGCTCTGTAAACCTGAATGCCATCCTTGCCCATCGCGGAGACTGCGTAAAGAATTGTGGTTACCTGAGAACTCATTCCGCGAGCCGCGAGCAAGTACTGCTTGATTCTCTCGATCACGTCCCCGGCAATTCTCTCTCCGAAACGAGCCAGTTCAACCGCAGCCATGGACGTGACTTCAGGATCGGCATCCTTGGTCATGGCGCGCAAGATACCACGGTAAGCGGGATTGTAACGGTTGGAGTCCCGAGCCACGTCCACCACCTTCAGCCGAATGCCTTTTTCGGGGTGAGAGGAGAGTTCCTTGATCTTTTCAACCACGGGACGCTTGGAAGCATTGGAGTAGACTCGTCCAAGAGCCTCAAGCTGAACCCTTTGGTCCGGATCGCCCAACAAACTGACCAATGTGGAAGCGGGCAATGCGACCCGGATGTATTGGTGGTACTTGAGGAGATTCTGTCTGACAATTGCATCTTCGTCGGAAAATGCCCGGATTGCCAACTGATGCAAATCCGGACGCAGATTGGCGGGTACGGACCGATACACCTTTTGTCCGTTGATTTCAACAACCTCCATCCCTCCGCGCATCAAACCACTCACTATCCGAGGAATCATCGCGGTAACTTCGCGCCTGACTTCGACGTCGGGATCTCCGAGCTTGGAGAAAACCTTTTCGACCAGAGACTTATCGTACAGGGGGTAGCCATTGTTGGCTTGCTCGGCCAAGGAGACCATGGATGCCCGTCGAACCAAGGCGCTTTGGTCATCGAGAGCCCCAACGAGCATCATTGAGGAAAGAGAACCGGGGTACTTGCCCAACAACTTTGCCGCCCCCACCCGAGCACCTTCCTCACCAAACCTCAGGTCCTCCCCCGCCTTCCGAACGGTCTCGGCCTGTGAGGAACGAATCGGCTTGGGAGCGGAGACGTTTCCGTCCTGGCGTCCGTTTGCGGATAGACTGGTCGGGGCCAGAGGATCCTCGGAAGGGGCTTGTCCGAACAGGCAAAGGGTGGTGCCTGCGAAGAAAACAAGGGATTGAGAAAAACGCTGCCTCATTTCAACCCCGCTTGTCTCCTCATGATCCACTCAATCCCGGCCGCCAAAAACATGGCGATGAAAATCGGCCAAGCATCCGCCAAACTCCGGCGTTTACGCACCACCGGCAAATCCTCGGCAAAGTTGGGCTTCCAATCCGCATGCATCTGTGAAATGGGCAAAAACTGACCACCAGTGAGGTTGGCGAGGGTCTTCAATTCGCGTTCGGCGTAGGATAGGTTCTTCGCTTCCTCCCCCGTTTCGGAAACTCTCAAATAGTTGGAGGATGAAAGGGTCTCGCCGTCCGGGAAATGGAGCGAATAGGAAACCTCATAGGCCCCGGGAAGAACCGGGCGAAAGGATCCGGCATACTGACCGGCGACCGATCCTTCGGGATACAGTTGAACCGATTGGGAAAACCCATCCGGCCCTTGCACCTCGGCCTTGACCAAAGCATCCGTGGAAGGTTCGAAATCCGAACCCAAGGCTTCCACCCGCAAAGCGGTTTCCACGCCCCGCAGCAGGAGTTTCTCGGACTCCTGGATTTTGAGACGCTCCTCACCGCCTTCGCCCAGCCATTGAACCAAAGCCTGCCAAAATTTTCGGAATTCCTTGGCCCCGTCCTCATCCGCCAAGGCCCGGCGCCAATCATGGGGAACTCCCCAATAACCGACCTTGCCCGCTCCATATGCCTGAATGCTAAGCACGGGTTTGCCGTTCGCCTTGGAGACCACCACTCCACGAGCTCCCTGATTTTGCTCCTTGACGAAATATCCCGGCAAACGGCCCGGAAGAAAAGGCTTCATATCCTCGACCTCGTCTTCAGGCCCAAACAAAGGTTCCTCAAAAACGCTGAGAGAGAGATTTCCCTTGGCCTCGACCCGTTCCAAAGTCTTCACGGGAATTAAGCCACCCAAACGCTCGCGGGCACCCTGCAAGGCCCCGAAAAACAAGAGTCCGCCCCCTCTCTTCTGCACGAAGTCCTTGAGCGAGGAAACCACGGTGGCATTAAGTTCGGGCAAGGCATCCAAATCCATGAGAACGGCATCGAAATCCATCCAGAAGCCCGGATCGGTCGGGTAATTCGGTTGTACCTTCTCACCGAATGCATGAAAGACCTTTTCTCCCAGGCGAACCAAGGAATTGAGTTCAAACCTTTCCTCATTTCCCAAAACACGCTTGACGAACGGATACAGGGGACGGGCCTGGCTCGAAAGATAGAGCAGAGAAAACCGCTCGGGGGGATTCACCACAACTAAGAGGGAATCGGAATCGTTGGAGGGATCGGCATCCCAATTCGGCGAATCAATTTCCAAACGAAAGCGCTTGGGGCCTGCGACCTTCGGCACATAGGGTGAAAACGAAACTCGTCTCTTTTCACCCGCCTTCAGAGTCAAGGGAAGCACTTCTATGGTCTCCTCGCCGGAGAGAAGTTTCACGTTGGCGGAATGATCCTGACCATATTGGTTAGTCACCTCCGCTTTCAGAACCAATTCCTCCTTTGCCACGGCATTGGGCTTTCGGTCATCGAACGCAATACGCAAATCTCCACGGGGCAAGACGCTACCGACTCCGACCACGTTGACTGGTATCCCCTGCGAACGATATTCCTTCGCCACTTCCAGAAAGGACGTGCCATGGTTGTTCATACCGTCCGAAAAGACGACCACCGAACCCAAAACGGTCTTGTCCTCTTTCTTGGCCAACCCTTCGTTCAAAGCATCGCCCAATGCGGTTTTCCTGCCCAATTCGGTCTGGGACCAGGATTGACCGGTCAACCGATCGATATGCTTGGAGAAACCCAAATTCTCGACTTTTCCATACTCCTTGTTTCGGAGAGTGAGCCAGGAGTCCTCCCTCGACCAATCCAAAATTGGACGTACCTCCTCGATCCGGCGGAGTCCCTGCTTGTCGTCACGAACGTCCATGCTTCCCGAAAGATCCACCAAGTTAAGCAAACGCAACTTACTGGAGTCCGGTTCCTCCGTATCGAGGTATGGTCGGGCAATCAGAAAAAGCAGAAGAAGTAAGACACAACCGCGTAGAAAAAGAAGCTTCCAAGCCAGGGAGGATAAGGTGGATCGAAGCAAGCTCCTGCCGTGAAAGATAAGCAGAAGGAGCAGAGCCAGGGCAAGCAGACCCAACAAAAAAGGCGAAAGCGGCCAATCCAAGCCCACGTTCACTCGCCCTCCGCGATGCGACGAAAATATTCCTGCACTTGCTTCTTGTATTTGCCCGGTGCGGCGGTGGTCGCCTGGTTTCTTCGCAAAAGGTTCTCCTTTGCCTCGCGCCAAAAGAATTGCTCGGCCAATTCCAATGCTTCGGAAACCGCCGCGTCCGCCATGGACTTCGACCCAAGCGGGTCCTCACTGATCGCAAGTTGTTCGAAAAAGCGAGTTACGTTCTGCAACCGCTCATGCTCGTCCGAATTCTTCAAGGCACCCAAGGAGTCCGCAATTTCGGAAGAACTTTGCCTCATTTCCTCTTCCCCCATGCCCGGCAACTCCTGCTGCATTCGCATGAGGTTCTCCACCAGTTCCTGCAAAGCCTGATTTCCAAGGTTACGCAACTTGTCGGCAACTCCCTCCATATCCTCCTGCAAATCCTCCAAGTTCCGCTCCACCTTTTCCTCTTCCCGTTTGGCTTGCGGAAAAGCCTCGTAAAGCAGAGAATTCGAGGCTCGTTTGCCGGAGCTTTCAAGTCCGCCTTCGCGGGATTCGCGAGCGCTTTCCAAGAGATCTTCCATCGCGTTCTCGTTAAAATTCCCAAGGGAGCGGGCGGTTTGATCCATTTGCTCAAGGAAATCCTTCAGTTCCTCATTCAATTCGTCCTGCAGGTTTTTCAGAGACTCACCCTGCCCCGGAGAAGCTCTTTCGGTTTCTTCGGCCAAATCTCCCTGACGCTGAGCCAACCCTTCGGCCCGGTCGCTCAGTTGGTCGACCATACGAGAGGCCAAACCGGCCATTTTTCCCTCCACTTGGGAAATCGCATCACCCAAGGCTTCGGCGGCCAAGTCTCCGTGCGGTTGAGCGCCGCGCGGGTCGTCCCGCCTGAGATCACCGGCCGAATCCTTCATTTCATCGCCGGCCAAATCCAAGTTGGCGACCTCACCGAGCTTACCCGATCGATCGTACCAATCTTCCCGAATTTCCTCCAAGTCCCTACGAATTCCCTCCTGTTCCTGGGACGAGCGCTGGTTACGCTCTCCTTTCGCTCCGGAACCGGCAGACCTTCCAATCTCCGCATTCAAATCCTTTTGCCTATCCTGAAGTTCCTCCAGTTTCTTCAAATCCTTACCCAAATCCTCCAGTTGCTCGGCCAAGCTTTCGCTTTCCTCCGCTTGCTCCTGCGGTTCCGATTCGTCACTGGTTTCGCTTTGCTCCTGAGGTTTCCCCTTCCCCTTGGACTTCTGCTTTTGCATCTTGCGAAGCAAGGCGTACAACTGCACCAGCTTACGCAGGGTTTTCTCCGAAGGCTCGAGGGAATCCTCGAGCATCAGATCGCCGGCGTAAATCTCCGTTTGTTCGATATGATAGGTCGCTTCATTGAGCAACTCACCCAAATCAATCCCATCTTGGATCGGAAAGGCTCCTTCATTCTCATCATAGACCTTGGTCATTTGGTGCTTCAGACCCAGAGCATCTGCGGCAATCGCAAGCGAAGCCCTCTCTTTCAGAACCTCATCTCGTTCCAACATCCCATCATAGGTCGAACGAATGATCTTCTTCGTCTTGTTGATGAAGTCGCGAACGGGAATTTCCTTGGACTCCATTTCTCCCTCGCCATCCCCTTCGTTTTCGGTGGAGTTACCCTCGGGTGGAAGAACTTCGATGAAGTAAATCTCGGAGCGGGCGATCTGACCCTCGGGCTCCTTGTTATCCACCGCCAAAGCCATGTAGGTGATAACGTCTCCAACCGCCAAGGCCCGTTCGTTAAGATCGAAGACGTAAGCCAGGCTCTTCTCCCTTTCCTCCGGTTCCACGAAGATAGTCTCTTCCTCTTGTTTTCCGGCATGGGAAACGTTGATCCGAACGTCAGCCACACCGTGGTCGTCGGACGCATAAACTTCCAGAAGGAACTGGGCGTCCGCAGGCAATTGAAGATCCTTCGCGGGTTCGGTGATTTCCACCAATGGAGGTTCGTCGGGAATCGGAGACAAGACCACTTCATCGTAGGCGATGGGGTCGCGATCCGGTTTTTCCGAGTCGGACAGTTCAACCAATCCGCTCCATTCCTCGATCAGAACGAACCGGTGCTCGAAGGTCTGACTCGCAACTTGAGTCAGCGTTCGGTTACCATCGCTTCCTCGAAGCACGGCTTGGACTCGCTCGGGTAAGGTCCCAACTTCCAACTGCAAGGTAATTTCACTGCCCTCTGGAACCCGGAGATATCCGAAACCCTCATGCTCGATGTTGTCCTGCCGCAGATAAGCCGGAGGCTTGACCTTCCACTTGGCGCTGGTCAGGGAAGGCGGGTCGTAGGGAGTCAAACGATGCCAGTCGCCCTCGATGCTGGGAGTGGACACACGGTACTTGAAATCATCTCGTAGCGCGGGAACCACAAATTCGAAACGCCCCATGATTGGCGTGGAGAGCATATCCATACGAACGGTTTCTCCCTCTTCCACGAACTCAATGAATGCGTATTTACTTCCTCTGTGCCCACGGGTAACGTCAGCAAAAACCGAAACGTCCGTGCCTCTCGAGAATTCGGCGCTTGCTTCATAAGTCGATGCTTGAGCAGAACCGGTCTTGGTGGTGAACACGGAAAGCCCGGGTTCCTCGGACATGGAATCGAAAGCCTTGAGCACCGGACTGGACCCCATGGACCAACCGCTTAGCGCTCCTCCCATGATCAAACCAATCAAAAGGGAAACCCAGTATGTGGAACCTGGACGGGTTCCCCTGCCCCAGGCAAGTTGCTTCGCCTTTTCTTCGGTGACTGCGAGAACCCGTTTCTCCATAAAGGACAACTCCGTAGTCTTTGATTTTCCTTCCAATTCAACGGCGCAGTTCAGAGTATCCAAAAGATCGGGGTTGGCCTCTTCAACCTGACGGGCCATTTCAGCCGAGCTTGGAGTCTTACGCAGAAAATAACCCAAAGCCAGAAGAAGGGAAAGCACGCTCAAACCGAGTGCTCCAACGACCCAGAAAAGAGCATCCTGTTCGAGAATCGGAAAAAACAAATCGTAGGCATCCACCGCCAAAACCAAAATGGGCCAAAGCAGCAAACCACCGATCAGGGCAAGCATGCTTCGGGAAAAAAGAAAAAGCATAGCCTCGCGGCGCAATCTACGAAGAAATTCAGGCATGGGTCGCAGGGTTTCCTTCGGGGTTTTCGATTTTGGGTCGTGACCAGATCATTTCCACAACTAAGAGGATGGTGGCCGCGATGACAAACCACAACCACAAAGACTCCCTTGCGGCATCTCCGAGACCTGCGGCCTCAACTTGGATTGGCAAAGGTTTTCCTCCTCCACCGAACGATTGTTTCAAATCATCGATTTTCAGGGCGTCGGGCGATGATTCGGATGGAGATAAAATGACCTCCAACCATTCTTCGCCCGAACGGAAAACCCCCGGTTGACGAGCGACGAATTCCTCCGTTGAGGAATAGGTATCACCCGGTTCAAGAACCGGCCAAGCTCGTTTTCCAGCCAACGTTTCTCCCGTTCGGGAAAGTTCGGCCAAAAGGGGAAGAAAGGAATTTCTCAAAGGCAGATCGGTCCAACTCGAAGCCAAGCGGAAAGGCAGGAAAATCAATCGCCCCCCGCTTTCATAGGTTCGAAGAAGAGCCAAAGGTCTACCCTCCCGATCCTTCAGCGGAACTTCCAGTTTATCACCCAATTTCCGGAGAATTCCGAACCGGCGAATCGAGGTTAGGTAAAGATCACGGGCCGACTTGCCCTGAAAGATTTCATCCAAGGATCCACCTTGCTCGAGAGCGGCAATGCGAAAAGGCTTGGAATTTAAGGATGCGGCGCCCGCAACCCGCAGAAAGGAAAAATCCATCAGGCCGGATTGCTTGAGGATCGAAGAGGTTGAGGAAAAGCGATCCCCGGGCGTAACCAGCGCCACACCTCCCTTTTCGAGATGAGCCTTCAAACCTGGGGCAAGATCCTCTTGCTCGAACCATGAATCCAAGCCCAGAACCAAAAGGAATTCCAAACTCGACTGGTCGTCACCCAATCTCAACCCATCCGCTTGGTCCTGATCGGATTCCCAACGATTCCACCCTTGATCACCCATGCTCAGCATAACCGAATTGAGAAAAGCCAGTTCCTCTTTGGTCAGCGCGTGATCGGGGTTCTCCGACCAAAACCCGAACCGACGGGCAGGCGGAGCCTTTAACCAAATTGCCCGCTCATTATCCAAGGCAAAGGAATCGCTCGAACCCAAACGGACCACCGCTTTGGAAAAATCTCCGGCGGAAAGCATGAATTGAGCTTGAGTCGAGCCACGCGGGGAGAGGATGATCCTTTGGCTTTCGCGTTCCTCACCACCGGCAAAAAGAGTCAAATTCTCCTCCATTTCCCGGTCCTCCCAGTTTCGGGCCACCACCCAGACTCGAAGTTTATCAGGTCCTGCAGGCACAGCCCGTGCCTCGACAATCGCACGGTTTCCCTCGCGTCCGATCTCTGCATCTCCTCTTCCGACCCGTATCCATTCCAGTTCGATACCCGTTTGCGAAAAATCCCGCCAAGCCGTCTGCCAATCGGACTGCTGAAAATCACTCACCACCACCAAGCGCTTGGAAGCTGCCGAACTCCCGAAAAGGCCGGTCACTCGTTCAAGCATTCCCTGTGGGTCACCCTTACGCCAATCGTGAGCCACTTCGGCCAACGCATCCTTCAGGTCATCTGATTTCGAACCAATGGGCCATTCATCCATGACTTCCGCGCCAAAGGTAAGCAAACCGCTCCTTCCCTGAGTCTCGTCGATTCGTTTCTCGAGGATGCCCTTGGCTTCGTCCAAAGCCGACCAACCCGCCATACTCGGGCTCAGGTCCAAGGCGAAAAGCGTCTCTTTGCTGACCTCGCCACCAGCAGCGGAAGAATCCGTTTTCCAGTGAGGATCGGCCAAAAGCAAAGCCAAAATCAAAAAAAGTAAGATTCGCAAGAAAAGCAGAGGGAGATCGGTTGGAGTCTTTCGACCGGTTCGGGGAATGCGGGAGGGGCGAATAAAACGAAGTGACGGGAACGGATGCCTTTGCGAAACTCGGCGATAAGCCATATGAGCCAAGATCGGCAAACCAATGGCTAGAGCAGTCCAAAGAGCGCCCGGTTGTGCAAATTCAATCATTAAAGTAAAGAGTGGCTCACGACAAACGATTCCTCATACCAAGATAGCGACGCAGAGCGTGTCCCAAGTCTTGGTTGGTGAAAAAGGTTTCGAATTCTGCAGAGACCATGGCCAGATTCTCCTGCAGTTTTTCCTGAAAACCCAACATATCCTTTCGGTAATCCTCAGAAATTACCTTGGGAGAGGTGGAAATTTCCCTCTCTCCTTCCATTTCCCGAAAACGCATCGCCTCGGCGTCCGGCAAGTCAATCTCATCGGGGTCCAAGACCTGCATGCAAAGGGATTCGTAATGAGCGGAAAGAGAAAACCGCAATCGGTCGGGCAGCGTATCCTCCGCCTCCAAAAAATCCGACATAAAGACCACCATCGAACGACCCGGCAAGACCGCGGACAATTGATCCCAGCATCGCTCGTGCTGATTGCGTCCTTCCGCCTTCAAAGATCCGATTGCCCGAAGAATTCGATTCAGGTGCCCGCTCCCGGAAGAGGGACGCACCCATTGACGAACTTCATCCCCGTATGCAAAAAGACCGACCCGGTCACCTTGACGGTGCGCCAGATAGGCAAAGCAGGAAGCCAACATCGAAGCATAGCGCAGTTTGGAACAAGCGGCTCGCTCTCCCGAGTATGCCATTGAGGCGCTTGCGTCGATTACCAGAAAGACGCTGAAATTCGTATCTTCCTGAAAAGTCTTGGCCACCAATTCGTTGCGCTTGGCGTACACTTTCCAATCCACCACCTTCAAATCCTCCCCCCGTTCGTAGGAACGGTATTGGAAAAACTCGGTTCCGCGACCTTGCCTCAAACTTCTATGAATGCCGTTCAAGGCTCCGTCCACAACCACCCTGGCAAGTAAGGCATAATCCTCAATCTTGGACAAATGCCCAGGGTCGAGCAGCGAACTTTCCGCGGCTTGTTTCAACGAATCCTTTCCTAGACCGAAACCGTTTCGATCAAATGATCAATCACCTGATCGGCTCCCAAGCCTTCCGATTCGGCGAAGAAACTGGGAAGTACACGATGGCGCAGGGCGGTTTTGGCAATGCTTTTGACGTCCTCTCTGGAAGCGTTGGGGCGCCCCGCAAGCAAAGCTTTGGCCTTGGCTGCGAGAATCAGGGCTTGCGAACCCCGTGAACCAGCCCCCCAGCGAACTCGCTTGCGAGTCCACTCGTCGCAACTCTGATCCTCGGGACGCGTGGCGGCGACTAGCCTTACCGCGTAGGCAACCACCTCTTCTGGAGCGGGGATTTGCCGAGTCAATCCTTGAAGAGTCAGGATATTCTCACCCGTCAGCACGGCTTCCGGTTCCACCCGATCGACACCGGTGGTTTCGCCCACCATCTTGATTTCGTCTTCCTGGGAAAGGTATTGGATCACCGGGTTGAGCAGAAAGCGGTCAAGTTGGGCCTCAGGCAAAGGATAGGTTCCTTCCAACTCGATGGGATTCTGGGTCGCCAAAACGAAAAATGGCGCATCCAGCAGGTAGGTTTGCCCGGATACGGTGACTTGTCTTTCCTCCATTGCCTCAAGCAAGGCAGCCTGAGTTTTGGGAGGAGTCCGGTTGATCTCATCGGCCAAAACCACATTCGAAAAAATCGGACCCGGAGCGAAACGAAAGCTTTTCGCTCCAGAGGACGGATCCTCATCCACCACCTCCGAACCAACCACGTCCGCAGGCATGAGATCGGGAGTGAATTGGATGCGCTTAAAACCGAGACTTAAGGATTTGGATAGGGTTTTCACCAACAGGGTCTTACCCAAACCGGGAATACCCGTAAGCAAACAATGCCCCCGTGCGAGGAGTGTGATCAGAAGGTGTTCGATGACTTCCTCCTGACCGATGATTCCCTTGCGGATTTCCGCAAGCAGTCGCTCGCGCGTTTCATTCAGTTGCCCTAAGGCTTCCTCGGCATGTTCCTGTGTATTCATAAAGGTATTAGTGTGTAGAGAATCAGTTACCTAGGCAAACATTCCTTGCATCGACTACCCAAATAAAAACAAGGAATCCAAAACGAGGATTCTGCGGACTAGGACTGCCCAGTCAGTTCCAGCAAGCGATCCCATTCGGCGACGAATTTCTCCAAGTGGGTCTTGCCCGCAGAGATCTCCTCTTCAAGCAAGAGACGCACGAGCTCCTGCTCACGTTCGTATTGCTCGGAACCCAACAAGCCGGAAAAATGAGCTACCCGAGCCCATAGGAGATGGGTGGTGAAGGCATCGAACTCGTTGTAGGCGACGATCTCGCGAAGCTTACCCTGCAACCACATCTCCGCGACCGAATCCCCACTCACCTCGATCTTCCCCGGAATCCCGCTTAGCGTTGCAGCCTGGTGCAAGGAGGGACGGTCGCGAAATTGCCCAAGAGCATCCGCCAAATCGACGTTGTATTCGGAATTGCGGGCATCAAAATAATCCACTCCTTCCCACGGTTTGGCCGGACGTTCCGAAAAACCCATACCCGCGAGACCGTGAACAATGGCTCGCTGTACGATAATAGGCACGTCCGCCTGGGCGGAATTGAACCCAACCAACTGAGGTTTCCTGCGTCCCACCGACTTCATGAAACTCGATAGGATCACCGCTTCCCCACTCTTGCTGGGATCCCCGGGATCCACCGGCAGGGAAACAAGTTTCAGGTTAACCTCGCCTCCCGGCACTCTCTCCCTGAGAATACCCGCCAACGACACGATTCGGCAGAGTATGGTCTTTAGATAGGGCTGATAGTCAGCGGGGTCACCTTCCTTACGGGCAGCGCTCCAGAGTGATTCGAAAGCCTCCCTGATACTCTCAGGGTCGTCCCCCGGGGAAACGCCATGCAGAATGCGACCCGACTGGGGATCCGGAATCCACTCCACGTCGAAGGAAAAAACGTTATCCGCAAGAGTCTTGAGCATCGCCGAAAAAAATCTTAGGCGGCAAAGGCGGAAAGCTTCTCGGAGAAGTACTGCTCCGCCTCTCCGCATCCGTCGGGAATGGTGAGAATCTCCGGAACGTCGTCATCCACCAGAAGAGTGTGTTCAAAATGAGCCGAAGGCATTCCATCGACCGCCAAAGCCGTCCAACCATCCTTGGCCATCCGAATTTGAGGGTTGCGCATGTTCACCATGGGTTCGATGCAAATCGCCATGCCCTTGCGAAACTTTGGTCCGGTTCCGGCTTTTCCAAAGTTTGGGATTTGCGGATCTTCATGCAGGGAACGACCCACGCCGTGGCCCACGAAATTGGTGATCACCGCGAAACCGGCTGCCTCGACATGCTTTTGTACCGCTTCAGAGACGTCTCCCACTCGGTTCTTATGCAAAGCCTGAGCCATGCCCTTGAAAAGAGATTCCTCCGTGACTTTGAGAAGCTTTTCGACTTCGGGACTGATCCGCCCCACCCCAATGGTCCGGCAATTGTCTCCGATCATCCCATCCTCCCGAATGCAAACGTCCACCGAGATCACGTCCCCATCCTTCAAAATCCTCTCTTCCACCCCAATCCCATGGACCACCTCGTCATTCACCGAAAGGCAAGTGTAGGAAGGGAAGACGCGATGGCCGGAACGGTAGCCCTTGCATGCACTTTTCACTCCCATGTCCTTCATCAATTGCCCGCCCGCCTCATCCACCTCAAGCGTACTCATACCCGGTCGGACCAAAGAGCAGAGGCGGTCCAGAATGGTGGCGGCGGAGCGCCCGGCCCGACGCATCCTTTCTTTTTCCTTAAAACTTTTGCAAATCACGTTTCATACATCGGTGAAAACAAGTCCGCCTTCAACCATAAAGCGCCTAATCCGCAATTCTTCCGAATTCATTCAGCGCCTCAGCAAGAGCATAATCAAGGCTCCCAGAACCAGTTGGATGAAATGCAGTAAAATCACCGGAAACACCCATTTGAACAATTCCGCGTCATTGGATCCGACGAGGAGATGAACCATGGGAATCCCCAAGGCCAATGATTTTTGGGAGAGGCAGAAAAAAGTCGCCACCCGCCCTCCTCGGTCTCTTCGAATCAATCCACTGAGAAACCAAGAAAAAAAGGAAAGCAGAAGGAATCCTCCACCCAGCGGAAGAAGCAATTCCACGGCCTCCGCCCGGCATTGCTCCCTACCATGCAGGATCAGAGCCTGCCCCAGGGAAAAATAAGCAAGCAAGGCAATCCCCACCAGAGGTAAGTTACCCGCCAACCATTCGGCAAGGGGTTTGAGCTTTGGGGTGACCGCCTTTCGAAACCACCATCCGAAGAAACAAGGCAGCCCAACCAGAAGCAACATATTGGGAACCACTTCCATCAGGGCGCTCGTCATGGGAAAATGAGCGGGACCGCTCGGCCGAATCAGGAAGAACCAAGCCAAAGGAACCAGGAACGGCGCAAGCAAATTTGACAGGGTCGCATGGCCCAAAGCATAGTCGCCGTCTCCTCCCGCCCCCCGGGCATAGACCACGCAACTTGAAATCGTGGTGGGCAAACAGGCAAGCAGGAGGAAAGGGCTCAGTTTTTCTTCGGAAATCACTCCCACGGCCCATCCGCTCAGAACAAGAGCAACCGGAGTCGCGATAATCGCAATTTGAGTGATCCATAGCGTGTAGCCATCCGCCCAGACTTCGAACATACGGGCCGGTCGTAATCTCCAGCCCTGCAGGAAAAAGATCACCACAATCAGAAAATTCGCAAAAAGACCGGTAATCACGGGACCACCGGAGACTGCTGCCTTCGGGTCGATCCATGCCCAGCCCAAGAGCAATGCCAAGATCGCCACAAATCCGGTTCCATTTGGAAAAACTCGCTTCATTGCAATTGTTGCTTTAGAAAATAAGATTTTATGGCACGTTTCCATCCCGTCACCAACCGCTAAATCCATTGTCCATACAGTGATGCCTTCGTCCATCCGACTCCTCACCTTCGATGCAGCCGGAACCCTCGTCCGTCCATGGCCTTCGGTCGGAGCGGTGTACGGATCAACCGCTCGAAGATTTGGGATATCGGTGAAGGACTCCGAAGTCGACGAGCGCTTCTACCATGCCTTTGGAAAGGCTCAGACAAACCTTAAAATCACCCAGGGAGAGGAAAAGGAATTCTGGCGGCACGTCGTTTGCGAAGTTTTTCGGCCCTTTGCAGACGACGTAAACCTGAATCCCCTGTTCGAAGAACTCTGGGCTCTTTTCGCACGGGGCGACCACTGGCGACTTGCGGAAGGAGCAAAGGACACCTTGTCCGAACTCAAAAGCCGAGGCTACGAATTGGCCGTTCTCTCCAACAACGATTCACGCTTGCGCAACGTGCTCGATGACTTGGGGGTAAGTCCGCTGTTTGATGAGATTTTCATTTCCTCCGAACTGGGATGCGAAAAACCGGATCCTGAAATCTTTCGTTCCGTGGAACGAACCATGCGGAAAAGTCCCGACGAAATTCTGCACCTTGGGGATAGCCATTCTCGTGACTTCGAAGGGGCTCGCAAAGCGGGTTGGTCCGCTCTTCTCTATGGCAGCCCTCGTCTCGAAGAGGCCCAAATTCAAGCCTTTCCCGAACTGCTTGAGCTTTTGCCATGATCGAATTCCCCCACCCCGTTCCGATCGAATCCCTCGCATCGCTGAAATGCGAAAACCTGGCAATCCGCTCAAACGCCTCCGATGGGTTTACGGTCTTCCTGGACTTCCGGGAAAGGTCCCATCTTTTCTCCTCCTCGATGGAGAAGTCCCTCTCCCTACTCCAGAGCGATTCTCCGCCAAACAGCCTTTCCTTCTCGGGATGGGTGGGCTTTTTCGGATATGAGTTTCTGGCTGCGAACCTAGGTCTTTCGCTCAAAGCGAAGCGGGACCTTGAAGTTCCGGACGGGTGGTTCGGTCGCCCAGAAACCATTCTTCGTCTTTCGAGCCAAGGAACCAGCATCGAATCCCGCGAACCCACACGGGAGAAGGAAATCGAAAGTCTTTTGATCCATTCCTTATCCGAGGAAACTGCGGAAATCTCCTTTCCCGGAAAATCCCTCGGCTGCAATTTGGACTTCGAACGATACGAACGCATTTTCGCACAAGCCCAACAAGCCATCCTCGACGGAGAAACCTACCAAATCAAAATTTCCCAACGCTTTGAAGCCGAGTCCAAGGTCGACCCCCTGCGTGCCTTCGCCAAGCTCCACCAAGCAAATCCGGCTCCGGAATCCTTTCTCCTGCAGACTCCCGATTTTTCATTGGTGAGCTGTTCCCCGGAAGTGGTGATCGACAAAGTCGGCCAACGCATCACCACCCGACCCATCGGTGGTACCTACGAACGCTCTACGACCAAGCAGGACCCTTCGGTCATCGAGCGTTTCCTCAGTGACCCCAAGGAGGTTTCGGAGCACAACATGCTGGTCGACCTCGAACGCAATGATCTCTCCGCTCTGTGTATCCCCGGAACCGTTCGTATCGAACGGTTTCGGGAAGTCGAAACTTACGCCCACCTGCATCATCTCGTATCGACCATTTCCGGAGAACTCCGGCCCGAACTTGGCCTTCGTGAGATTCTACGAGCCATGCTTCCGGGAGGAAGCATTACGGGGTGCCCGAAGATCCGCACGATGGAATGGATCGACCGGCTCGAACCCTGCTTTCGCGGTCCGTACACCGGAAGCTTCGGTACCCTCGCGGACAACGGAGATCTTAGGCTGAACCTAATCATCCGGGCCATGCTCGTTTTGAAAGACAAATGCTACACCCAAGCCGGTGGCGGAATCGTAGTGGATTCCACCCCTGGCTACGAATTCAAGGAAAACCGCATCAAGGCCCAAGCCTTGCTCGATTTGCTCCAATGATTCTCTTGGCCGACCATCAGGATTCCTTCACCCGCAACCTCGAACATTTGCTTGCCGGCTTTGACCGGGTCGTTGTGCGAGACCGGCGTGAACTGACTCCGGAACTGATCGAGCAGTGCCATCTCTTGGTTTTGTCACCTGGGCCCGGCAAGCCCTCGGACTATCCTGAAACCCTCGATCTTTTTCGTTCCTGCGTCGGCTATAAGCCAGTGCTTGGCATTTGCCTAGGCTTTCAACTTATGCTTGAAGCGGAAGGCGCCACGATTCATCGCCAAAGCCAGGTTTTGCATGGGATTGAAACCGAACTCGAGACACTTCCCGGTTCCATCACTTACCAGGGCTTGCCCGCGGGAATCCGGGTCGGCCGTTATCACTCTCTGCAGGTCGATCCCTCGAGCCTTTCATGCTTGCCGAAAACTCTTCGCATAACCGGACGGGATCCGATTCGCGACGTCCCGCTTTCCTTCGAGGACCTGTCGAGAAAACTCTTTGGCTTGCAGTATCACCCGGAATCTTTTCTAACCTGCGAAGGAAACCGGTTAATCAGAAACATTCGCAATGCATGCTTGGACGCAGAAGGGGGAGACCTCGGAACATCCTGAACCCTGGGGACTCCAAGGTGTATTCACCACCTTGCGTTCCTTGCCGGATCGCCAAATACCCTTTTGCAATCATCACTTGGATCGCCTGCTTGATTCCGCTCAAAAATTGGGCCTTCCCTGGATTCCCTCAAAGGAACGTTTACTCGACCGTCTGAAGGAAGCTCTCGAATCGATTTCTCCCCAGGAAGATCGATTGGTTCGTCTTTGCCTTTTCGAGAATTTGCTGGGAATCGCCGACCGGCCGGCCGAATCCGATGGTAATCCCGTCGAAGGCTGGCTCCTCCCTCATCGACGTCCCGAACCCTCGATCAAAAGCACCGCCGACCAAAAACTCTATGGGTCACTTCAGGAATTGGATCTCAAGTCCGAGGATTGGATCATCATCGACCCTAAGGACAACGATGTTCGCGAAACCGCCACCTCGAACCTCATTTTCGCCGAAGGAAACAACCTGCTGATTCCCGACGACCGAATCCTCAAAGGCATCGTTCTGCAAAACCTCATGCCCCTCTTGCATGATGAATTTTCGGTGCGGGCCGGTAGGCCAAAGGATCAGGATCTTGCGCCATTCTCCGAGATCCTGCTGTGCGGAACCGGACGGGGGATCGCTCCGCTCAACGCCCTATCCGAACTCGGATGGTCCTCTCAGGGCAACGAGACCTTCTCCAGAATTCGCGCCCTTTACGACCAAATGATCGAAGCCGCCCGTGACTGATCACCGCTTCAACGAATATTCCTGTTCACTGCAATACCCGGCGGTGATGGGCATTCTCAACCTCACCCCGGACTCCTTTAGTGACGGTGGGGAATTTCTCGATCCCAATCGGGCCGTCGAGCATGCCCAAATGATGATCGAACAGGGCGCCCAGATCATTGACCTCGGAGCTGAAAGCACCCGTCCCGGAAGCGATCCGGTTTCCGAACAGGATGAACTGTCTCGCATCCTCCCGGTTCTGGAAAAATTGCCCAAGGATCAATTCCTCATCTCTCTCGACACCACCAAACCTGCGGTTGCTCAGGCTGCTCTGCAGAGCGGAGTCCACCTGATCAACGACGTCTCCGGAGGGAACCCCGAGCTGCTTGCCTTGGCCAGACGCTATCAGGCCGGCTTCATTCTGATGCATGCTCAGGGCAAGCCCAAGACCATGCAGAATCAACCGTCCTACCAAAACGTGGTTGGGGAGGTTCGGGACTTTTTCGATTCCAAAAAGGAAATCCTCGCCAAGTCGGAACTGCCCAAAGTTTGGATGGATCCCGGAATCGGATTCGGCAAGTCGCTCGGTCACAACCTCGAATTGATGAGTAACCTGAAAAGCCTGACGGACGATTCCTGGGGTTTGCTTCTCGGCTCCTCCCGCAAGTCCTGGATCGATCATCTTTGCGGAGCTCCCCATCCCCTCGATCGCTTGGGCGGATCAATCGCATCCGCCGTGCTTGCGGTTCGACAAGGCGTGGAAATCATCCGGGCCCATGATGTCCGTGAGACTGTGCAAGCTCTTGAAGTCACGAAGGTGCTCGCCCGATCCTGAAAAAACAATAGGGTAGTCCAATTCAATGGGAAAAATCAAACTCGAAGGCATTGAGGTCATGGCCCGGATCGGGCTTCTGGAGGAGGAACTGTTCGCTCCTCAGGATTTGCGCGTGACCGTCGAACTTACCTACGATTTTGAGACCATTCGCGAAACCGACGAAATTACCGACGGCATCGACTACCGCACCGTCATAGAAAAGGTTCGCGGCTTTTGCGCAAAGTACGACGGCAAAACCCTGGAACGCTTCGCTCACCTTCTCGCCTCCGAACTGAAAGACTCCTTTCCCGTCCAAACCGTAAGGTTGACCGTGGACAAGCCCCGCTACACCAAGAAGCTGGGCTTGGCCGAAATCCGCGTCGAGGTTGAACGCTGAAGCTTACGTCGGGTTCGGGGCCAATCTGGGAAACCCCGCTGAAACCTTCTCTCAAGCATGCGAACGTATGGAAGGATTCGCGGAAATCCTCGGCTTTTCCAAACTCTATCGCTCCAAGCCCTATGGATTCGCCGATCAACCCTCCTTCGTCAATGCCGCCGCCCGGATTCGAACCACCCTTTCCCCTAAGGAATTGCTGACCAAGCTTCAGGAGACCGAACGCGCTCTCGGCAAGAAGGTCATCCGGGAAAACGGTCCACGGGTGATTGACCTCGATCTCCTGCTCTACGAAGACCTCGTGCTCGACACCAACGAATTGCAACTCCCCCACCCTGGGATTCTGGAGCGCGATTTCGTTCTTCGCCCCCTTCTTGACCTCAACCCCGAGTTGACTCATCCGAGTTGGTCGGGAACTTCCATAAAACAGGCTCTCGAAGGAATTGAGACTTCCTTTCTGCTTCAAGAAACAGACGAACCATTGGATCGACCCGAAGGGAGCCAAGATTGATAAATTTGAATCCGCAAGGTAGTGTAAAGTCGTTTTAACTATGATGATTCTTCGGACGCATTTATCGTTTTCCAGACCATGGTTCGTTTCTTCTCTGTTGTTCCTTTTGGCAGGCAAGCTCTTTTCCGAAAAAGCCTTTCGGCTGAAATTTCAGGATTGGGTGGAAGATGATGACCGGATACGCGTTTGCTCTTGGTACGCGGAAGCGGGAGCATCACTCAAGAATGGCTGGGAAGTCGGAGTGGTGGG
>NZLE01000109.1 GCA_002692605.1 Opitutia bacterium | reverse complement strand
ATGCTGATCAATTTTGCGGTCGCCTTCACGGTTCGTTCCTTCACCCAAGCTCCCCCCCGGGGGGTTCAGGAAATGGTGGAGGAGATCCGAATTCCCAGAGGGGCAGGCGATGCCGTGGACCATTGAGCATTTCACTTGAATCGTATTTCCTTGCCAAGAGAGAGATGAGTTCAAAATATTGATTTGATGATCAAAACAGCCCTTCTCCTCACATTCTTGTTTTTCCTCAATTCCTTTGCCTACGGTCAGGATACCACTTTCGGAGACAAGCACCATTGGGGCTTCTGCTTTGATCTTGGCCTGGTTTATTCGGGTTCACCCAAGGCTTCTCTCATGGTTGATCCAACTGCCGGAATGACTGCTGCGTTGACTGCAGATGTGAAAAAAGAGGAAGCCGATCTACAGGAATCGCTTGATGATTTCGAGTGGTGGCCGGTTCTGAGCGCCGGGTTGGTCTACCAATTCTAATTTTTTCGTATCCCTCAAAGTTTTTTTCTCGAATTCGGCTTTTTGACTTTACTGCTCCCAAGCCCCGCGCAAATTTTCCTTAAATTGACTAGCCTTAGATCCCAAAACCCTCGAAAAGTTCCCTATCATGACCCAAAGCAGACGTTCCTTCCTCGCTCAATCTTCGGTTTTCGCAACCTTTGCCATCAGTGGTACAAAATCCTCCGCTAAGATCATCGGCGCCAACGACCGCATCCGCGTGGCAGTGTGCGGAATCAAAGGTCGGGGAAATTCTCACATGGGCGGTTTGGGCAGGCAAAAAAACGTGGAGATCTCACACCTGGTGGATCCCGACTCCCGGCTTTTCGAAGGCAGAAGTAACTTCGTAAATAAAAAGTTTGGCAACACCCCAGAATGCGTGCAGGACGTACGAGAGGTTCTGGAGAACAGTGAGGTCGACGTCATTTCAATTGCCACGCCCAATCATTGGCACAGCCTGATGTCCATCTGGGCCTGCCAAGCCGGCAAGGACGTTTATGTCGAGAAACCCTTAAGCCACAACTTATTCGAAGGACGCAAACTCGTGGAAGCGGCAAAGAAATACGGGCGGATCGTTCAGCACGGCACCCAAAACCGTTCGCTTAGCAAGTGGTCCGACTTGGCCAAGGAAATTGCCTCGGGCAAACGGGGGAAACTCGAAGTGGCGTTGGGAACCTGCCACAAGCGGCGTGGCTCCATTGGCTTCAAGGAAACCAAGACCCCGCCAAGCGAACTCAATTTTGACGTTTGGACCGGACCGGCTCCGATCGAGGATTACCATGAGAACCTCGTCCATTACAATTGGCATTGGTTTTGGAACTACGGAAACGGAGACATCGGAAATCAGGGCGTCCATCANATGGACATCGCCCGNTGGATGATTCCNGGCGCNGTCTGGCCGAAAAGCATCGTCAGTGTCGGCGGTCGTTTCGGNTACGAAGATCAGGCCGAGACCGCAAATACCCAATTGGCCATTTTCGATTATGGGGAATCCCTGCTGGTCTTTGACGTNCGCGGTTTGGCCGGTAAAACCAATNTGGGCGTATCCAANCAAGTTTATTTCAATGAAAAGGCCAAGCAAGTGAATACCAAAAGCCATGGTCTCAAGGGAATCAAGGATCCTCTGGCCGACCGTGGAGGCACCAAAGACCAACGNGTGGATATTTTTCAAAACTTCATTGAAGCCGTCCGTAACCGCAAGGAAGAACATTTGGACGCNCACGTCTACGAAGGACACGTGTCCAGTGGTTTGTGCCATTTGGCGAACGTATCCTACCGACTTGGGGAAAAGTCAGGTTTCAACCAAAAGACCAAAGCCTTTGGCTCCAACANGAAGGCTTCGGAATACCTCGAACGCATGCAGGAACACCTCAAGGAAAACGGTCTCAAGCTCGAGGATACGGAATACGTGGTNGGNAGAACCTTNGAGTTCGACGCGAAGAACGAGTCCATCAAGGGGGATGATGAGGCCAACGCCTTGCTGACCCGGGATTACCGGGCGCCNTACCAAGTCCCGAAATCCGTGTAATCTTTTCCTTATCGGGAAACCGGAAAAGATTCCCNAAGGACAATTCAAAGAGNGGAATCAGCTTCTGACTTTCAGGATTCCCTCGATNTCNACCGCCACTCCGGCAGGCAAATCGGAAACACCGTAGGCGCTACGGGTCCCCACGCCATGATCCGTTCCCCAGACGTCGCGGAACAATTCACTGCAGCCATTGATCACCTGAGGGTGTTGAGTGAAACCGGAAGCGGCGTTGACCATGCCCAGAATCTTCACTACCCGATCCACGCGGTCCAGACTGCCCAAAACCGCTCGTACGGTTGCCAGGACGTTAAGACCCGTCTGGCGGGCGGCCGCGCTTCCTTCCTCAACCGTCAGTTCGGAACCGATCTTACCGGTGATCAGGGATCCGTCCATCCGTATGGGCAGGTGTCCTGAAAAATAGGCGAGTCCGCCTTCGATCAGCAAAGGTTGGTATAAGCCCGCCGCCTTGGGTGGAGTTGGCAAAANGAGTTCAAGTTCTTCGATTCTACGTTCCGCTGACATGATCGTGACTAAATAGGATGAGGGAGAACGGGCAAGGGCCAAAATCCGCGGACCATGGAAATTTACGCGTTGCCCTACGCATCGATTTGTTTTCCAAAGGAACCTATGGAAAATGCAAGCCCCTTCACTCGCCGACAACTCCTTGGTTCCGCCGCCCTTGGTTCGCTTGCCATGACGCCGTTTGTTTCAAGCTTGGCTCAAAAGAATGCCACCTCCGCCAAACCAAGACCCTTGGCCAAGGGTGAGGTCATTCTCTTTCAGGGAGACTCCATCACCGATGCNGGCCGAAACAAATCAAACCCGCAACCCAACGACCAAAAGTTTTTCGGAAAAGGATATGCNTGGATGGCCGCATCCAAGTTGTTGGTCGAAAAATCCGAACTCGAACTGACCCTTCACAATCGGGGAATTTCAGGCAACAAGGTGCATCAATTGGCGGAGCGTTGGAAGCGGGATTGCCTCGATCTCAGGCCCGATCTCATAAGCATTCTCATTGGGGTCAATGACATCTGGCACGGCTTGAACGGACGGTATGACGGAACCGTACAAACCTACGAGGAAGATTTTGACAAGCTGTTGAAAAGAACCAGAGAATCNCTTCCCAAGGTTCGCCTGGTGATTTGCGAACCCTTTGTATTGAAATGNGGAGCNGTGAACGAATCATGGTTTCCCGAATTTGACANGTATCGAGCGGTTGCCAAGAAGATGGCCGAGGAGCACGGGGCCATCTTCGTACCCTTTCAGTCCATGTTTGACGAAGCGATCCGATATGCCGAACCCAAGCATTGGGCTGGGGATGGAGTGCATCCTTCCTCTCATGGAGCGGCNCTGATGGCTCATTATTGGATTCGAACAGTCACTGGATAAACAATNTAACGCATCCCTAACCTTCCATTGCATCGTATGAAAGCCTGGCAACTGACCGAACCGAAAAGTTTCGCTCTTCTGGACNTTCCGGAGCCCAAGGAACCCGGTCCAGGAGAAGCCTTGATCCGAACCTCACGCATGGGCATTTGCGGAACGGACGTGAGTTGCTACCTGGGAAAGTTTCCCTTTTTCGATTACCCGAGAATCCCCGGCCACGAACTGGGAGTCGAAGTTCTGGCAGTNGGTCCGGAAGTTTCCAANGTGAAAGTTGGAGATCATTGCTCGGTCGAACCCTATTTGAATTGCGGNGCATGCCACGCNTGCTCCAAGGGTCAGGGAAATTGTTGTGAAAACCTCAAGGTTTTCGGGGTCATGATGGACGGTGGACTCTGTGAGCGGTCAATAATTCGGGCCGACAAATTGCACCCATCCGAAGAACTTTCCTTTGACCAACTTGCCTTAGTCGAAACTTTGGCCATCGGATGTCACGCTTCCGATCGCGGAAACCCCAAAGGGGGTGAACATGCGCTGGTCATTGGAGCGGGACCCATCGGACTGGCAACGCTGGAATTCAACCGGCTGACTCAGACCACTCTNTCAGTCATGGANATGTCCGAGGAGCGATTGGAGTTTTGNCGCGCCAACTACGGGATTGAAAACCTGATTCACTTCAAAGGCGACGGTTCGGAAAAGCAAAGAATGCTCGAAATCACAAATGGTACGCTCTTTGATTTGGTCACCGACGCCACCGGCAACCCCCATTCGATGTCCGGAGCTCTTGATTTCGTCGCTCACACCGGCCGCTTGGTATACGTAGGCATCACCACTCAGGAAATNTCCTTCAAACACCCGGCTCTTCACCGCAAGGAAATCGATTTGCTCGCTTCGAGGAACGCCCTGCCCTCGGATTTCCCCCGTATCATCAAGCTAATTGAAGACGGTGTCATCGACACCGACCCCTGGATCACTCACCATTTGAAATTCGAGGAGGTGGGAGACCGTTTCGAAGAAATCATCCGACCCGAAAACGGAACCTTGAAAGCGATCATTGAGGTGACCGGTTAGACCTGGGGTCTTCCCTTTCATTATCCGTGACCGAGCAGCATTCGATTCTGACCTTTTATCAATTTGCGGATTTTCCGGAATTCGAGGATTGGAAACCGAAGTTGGCGGATTTTGGTGAAAAGCATGGCATTTTGGGAACCATCATTTTAGCCTCAGAGGGAATCAATGCGACCATCTCGGGACCCGAGAAAGGAGTCGAACGGTTCATGAAGGAAATTCGCAACGATCCAAGGTTCTCGAAAATGCCATCCCGCGAATGCCTTTCCGAAAGAACGACCTTTTATCGACTGCGGATCAATCTGCGAAAGGAAATCGTCACCTTGGGTGATCCATCGATCAGTCCTGCGAAGGTGGCGGGTAAATACGTCGAACCGGAGGATTGGAACGATTTGCTCGAAGATCCGGATGTCATATTGGTGGACACCCGCAACGATTATGAAGTGGCTCTGGGCACCTTTGACGGAGCTCAAGATCCAAATACCCAGACTTTTCGACAGTGGCCCAAGTTCGTCGAGGAAAATCTCAAAAAACAAGACAAACGCAAGGTGGCGATGTTTTGCACAGGAGGAATCCGGTGCGAGAAGGCTTCATCACACCTCCTGGAAAATGGTTATGATGAAGTCTACCACCTCAAGGGAGGAATCCTCAACTATCTTGAGAAGGTCGACCCCGCTCAAAGCAAATGGAAAGGCGAGTGCTTTATTTTTGATCATCGGGTATCGGTCACACATGGTTTGAAGGATGGTGAGGCTAAGCTTTGCTTCGGATGCCGTTGGCCACTTCATAAAGATGACTTGCGCTCACCGCAATACGAAGAGGGCGTATCTTGCCCGCGATGCTCCTCTTCCCTGAACGAGGAAAAACGGGCAAGTCTGCGAGAGCGGCACAAACAGGTACGACTTGCGGAAAAGAGAAAGTCTTCGCATATCGGCCAAAAAATGCCTGATTTGGTCTAAGACTTGGCTTGTCCCTTGCGCCATTGGTCAATTTGTCGTATCTTGGAGGCTCAAGAATGATCACGAGAACGGAGAAAGCGAAACCTCCCCTTCAACCCGAGGATACGGATTTCGTTCTTCCTGCCGCATGGAAAAGCGGTTCGCTCAAATATGACGAACTTCACAGGTTGGCTGAAGGTGGAACGGCCCAACTGTTCACCACTTTCGACAAGAACCTTTGCCGTGAGGTTGCCTTCAAGACTCTTCATGAGGACTTGAGAAATTCCGAGATCGAGACCAAGCGCTTCGTCCGCGAAGCCAGAGTTACCGCCAACATCCAACACCCGGGCACCTTGCCCGTTTACGAACTCGGCAGAGACCGGGAGGGAAACCTTTTCTTCACCATGAAGAAGGTCGATGGAAGAGACCTCCGCCAAATTCTGCTCGATCTTGCCCAAGAAGTTCCCCAAGTGGTCGAGAAGTTCCCTCTACCGCGCCTGCTTGATATTCTCATCCAAGTATGCCAGACCATTGCCTATGCTCATGAGGCCGGTGTGATTCACCGCGACCTGAAACCCGCCAACGTCATCGTTGGGAAATTCGGGGAAGTCTACGTTTTGGATTGGGGACTCGCCAAGGTCCTCGGATCTCCCAGCATAGACCGAAAGGACGTCTCGGAAGAACCACCCGATGCGGAGCTCAGCCTAACCCCCGCGGGAAGGCATTACGGCACACCCCTTTACATGTCACCCGAAATGGCGGAAGGTTCAGTCCTGATCGATGAACGGACGGACGTCTTTTCCTTGGGTATCATCCTCTTTGAAATTCTCACTCTACGCCCCTTTCTCGAAGGCGAGGATATTCTCGAGATCAAGGATAAGATTCTCAACCAACCCTACCCCATGCCCAGGGAACTCTCCGGGAAACACATTCCCAAAGATCTCGAGGCCGTGTGCATCAAGGCCTTGAAACGGAACAAGCGAAAGCGTTACCCGAAGGTAAGTCTTCTGCTCGAGGATCTTCAACGCTACCGACACGGCGAAGAGGTTTCGGTTTATTGGTACTCGGGTTGGGAAAAATTGGTCCGTTGGAACAGTCGGCACGCCTACTCGATCATAGCGTTACTCTCGGCTTTGACCGGCGCGGGGCTTTGGGCCTTGTTCGGTCCTTAATTTCTCAGAGGTCGGGAAACAAACTTCCACCCTTGCCGATTTTCTTGGCCCGGCAGTCCTTGCATACGCAATTGGCGCCATGGTCGCTGGTGTCGACCTTTTCCTTCTCTTTAACCTCATCCAAGATATTCTCCGATTTCTGCGGATTCTTGGGCTTGCCTTGAGCAACCAATTGCCCGGTCGTTGACCCCTCCCCCACCGATGCTTCGTTGGTCGGACTCCGGGAGTCTTGAGCAACCGGTTGCTTGGATGGAGCGGGATTGGCGGACAAAGCCTTCGTCAGGTCGGAGGAAACCGATTGCCCCATGTATTTCTTGTGGTTGGCGAATTTTACGGCGCTTTTTTCAATGAAATTCGAATTGCTCACTCGCATGGAGGCCAGGAAACTGTCACTGTTCTCCTGCGCCACGATCAGAAATTCGGATGAGGATGGATGGAATTTGGTGGCTCGCACCGACTGCCCGGGTGAGACTGGAATCTTAACTTGCCCACCGCGGTCCTGAAGAGTGACCGCAGTCTCCTTGACCTCAATCACTATGGGGAAAGCCAAGGTGGAGTTGTTACGGGTCCAAGCCAACACCTCATCCATTGCCGTTTGGCTGACCTGTGGCTTATCCTCCACCGTCTCCGCAACCATCGGCTTTTTCGGTTCCACCTTTTGGGCGCGGACCAAATCGTCCTTGGCCTCGGAAAGTTCCCTTTCCTTCGACCTCAACTGGTTCCTCAAATCCTGGGAGTCGGACATACTTTGGGAGAGATTATCGGCCAATTCCTGATTTTCCTTTCGAGCGGCCTTTTCCTTGTCCACCAGTTCCTGGTTGTCGAATTCGAGGCGCTTTTTCAGGTCGAGGTAAAACTTTTCATTCGCTTCCAGCTTCTCCACTTTCTTGGTCAAGGTGGCCGCCTCACGAACCGAAGAGTCATCACTCGCCACAAACAGCGCAACCATCCCGGCGGTGCTGATGAAAGCGACCACGGAGGCGGCGATGGCAAAGAAATTACCGGACTTCTTGACCGAACTGCCCTTGAAGGCATTTTGCATATTGGCCACTTTGCCCTGCATCTGTCGAAGCGCCTGATCCTTCTTGGAACCCGCCGAAGACACCTGCTGCAATTGAGCGAGGGAGGACTGCAATTCCTTACCCATATCCACCACCTTCTTGTTCCCATCGACCAGGCGACCGGAAAGGATACTTGCAACGTTCAGGCAAAGCTGACCACCGGCCACCCCATGTTCCCCAATGAATCCGAGCAGACGCTCATGATCCAAACGCCAAAGAATGGCTTCTCCTATCGACTGAACGTTAGCCGAGGCGACCCCCCCACTGAGAAAGGCCATTTCTCCGAAGGCAGCTCCCGCTCCCAAAGTGGCAATCTGCTGACTCTTGCCTTGGTCGTTGATCTTGGTGATGGCCACTTCACCGGAAACCACCATGTACAGATAGCGCTGTTCGTGACCATCGGTCACCAAAGTCTCGTCTTCGGCAAGAATCCATTCTCCTCCGAACCTCAATTCCTCCATTTCGTCGGCGCCTATGTTGGCGCAAAGGCCGGTGTTGGGCAGATCGTAACCGGCCTCCAAGACGTCTTCTCGGTGCAGAAGTTTCATAATGCCTTAAGCTTATCCACTAGTTCCTCGAAAGAGCAAGTTCAGAAATGACCCCAAACCTCGTTGTTTGTCGCTCAGTGACAACATTTACCGTGTTTTTTCAACCGCCAATAATTGTAGGGCCACGCCGCCAGAAATCCCGCTCCCAAGGTGTAAGGCAAAACCCCCAAAGTAATCGCAGGAGCTCCCATCATTCCATAATCCACCAGATTCATCGCCGCTTCCATGAGCAACATGGAAAGAAGGCTCATGCCAATCGCAGTTCGAAAGGCCTCCCTCGGACCCAACTGTTTCCAGAGGATGAAGGTTTCCAAAATGATGCTGGTCACGATTCCCGAAGTCATGGCGACCGCCCAAACCATCGTCCAGAGGCTTTTCGGAATCGCTTCCGGCGCAAAATGATTCTGGAAGAGAAAGATCGCCCCCAAGTCTCCGATGGCGCAACCCACCAGACAGCCTAAGGTATTTTTGGCCGAACGAAGAGCAATCATTCCGAAAACCAGAGTATCAAATCCATCTGTGCACCTTGGGTAAGGAAGTGAAAAGCAAGATCAGGCTGATTTTTTCCGAGGGCAATCCGGTCAACTGCATGAGAGCCAGACGGTAGGACTCCAGTTGAGCTTGGTGTCTGGCGATCAAATCCTCCACTCTTCGGTCCTTATCCAAACGGTCCGTTTTGAAATCGATAATTTCCGCGCGGCTTGGCTCTCCATCTTGGGAAAAGTAAAGAACCACTCGGTCAAAAACTCCCTGAACCATGGCTTCGTCCATTTGCAAAACAAAACTTTTTTCTCTCCAAACTTCGAACTTTCCTTCCGGTTTTTCAAATAACCTCCTTACCTCAGCATCCGCAAATACCCCTGTAAGAATCCGGCGGGATTTCCCGGAAAATCCGTGGGCGTTTTCCCTAAGCCAAAGTTCCATGGAATTGCCTTTTTCCCACCATTCGATCTTCTCAAACAGAGCATGAGCCTCGCTTCCCAAAGATTTTGCGGCATCCTTCTCAAAACTTATCAAAGCATCCACATCCACAAGTTCAGGCGTTTTTTCGGAAGGGCGAAACTTGGGCAAACCACGAAATTTCCTGAGACCCAAATCCTCAAATTCAGCTTGAGTGGTTTTCTTGTCATTCGAAGTTTTCTTGGTTCGTTCCTCCCACCAGTCGGGTGAACCGCCATGATAAGCCAAGGTGAAACCCTCCTCTCTTTGTCCCACCAAATTCCCGACTTGATCGATCAACATCGGATCCAAACCCTTGAAATCCGCCAAGCTTTGGGCAAGCAATCGAACGAAATTTTCCGATTTCGACTTGGGCTCGTAAGGCTCGGAAAACAAATAGAGCGCTCGAGCCGGACGAGTCATTCCAACGTAAAACTTACACAGGCTTTCGAAAGCCGCATTCTCCTGATCCGAATTCAGCAAGCCCGAAAGGTAGGGGTCCGACTCCTGAATAATCTTCTTGGGTTTGCTTAAGACCCAATCGGAGCCAATTCCCGAGGAAGAGGATTTCCCGTACAACTCCACCCCATTTCCTGATCTTCGCCCACCCACGGAGCGAAGGCTATTACCGTCCAGTTCAGGCATGATCACCATATCAAAAGTCAAACCCTTGGACCCATGAATAGTCATGGCTCGAACGCTCGTTTCCATAGCTCCCCGCGAAGATTCGGCGCTCTGAGCGGCCTGCAAAAAAAGGTCGACCTCACGCTGCCCTCTGCGATCAAAGGAACGGGCAAGATCAAAAGTCTGGCTCAATCGCTTGATTGCAAAAGGACGGGCCTCCTCTTCCACCCAAGTCAGAGCTTTCCCGCCCCATTCGCGAATGAATGCCGCCAAGCCTCTCTCGTGAGTAAACTTCCGAACTTCTTCGAGAATTTCAGAAAGATCACGGGATTCCCGCCGAAGCAAGGGAGACATCTCCAAATGTCCGATGGCCCATTCATCTGTGGGGTGGACGGATGCCTTGAGGAGGGAAAGCAGAAGTTGCGAAAAACCATTGTCATTCGCTGGCAAAGAACCGACTTCATCCTCTATGGGCATACCAGGTAATTCTTTTCTGAGAAAATCAACGATTGCCCGAGCGGTTTTCCGTTTTTGAGTGAGAACCGCGCATGTCCAACCCCGCCCGACTGGGTCGATGGTTCTGAGCAATTCCGCAATTGCCCGAAAGCGCTCCTCCTCTTTCTTGGCGGTCCACCAAACCACGTTTCCGCTTAGTTTTTCGGTCTTTGGAGAGACCCGATGAGGCATCCAATTTCTGCTCCACCGACCGACCGATCCCGCTCCTTCGAGCCCCGAACCGAAAACCTGATTAACCACATTCAGAACGTCTTGTCCCGAACGCCAAGAAAGGTTCAGTTCGTCAATTTTCAGACGTTCGGAAAAGCGCTCCTCCAGATAACCGAACAAACGGGAATCCCCTCCCCTCCATCCATAGATTGCCTGTTTCTGATCACCCACGCAAAAGAACATCCGTTGCTCTTCCGGGTCGTAAAGCACCTCGTCAAGCAAAGGTTCGATCACTCCCCATTGGATCGGGGAAGTATCCTGAAATTCGTCCAGCATCCAATGCAAATACTTTCGATCCAATCGATATTCGCGGTTCATTCTGGCAAGTTCGTTACCTCCCTGATTCAAAAGCATCGGCAAATCTGAGAAAGTGATTCCTCCCTTCTCAAGGACCAGTTTTCGGTAACTCCCCACCACCTTGGACAAAAGAGCGTGCATTCCCTTTGTCCGAATTCCGCAAATGCGCAACTCCTCTCCGATGATATGCCCGGACATCCTTCGAACTGCGGATACCCACTCACCCGAAAACCGATAGTCCTTTCCGTAGTAAGAGATGGACAAAGAGGAAGGGCCATCCATGGAAGCCTTCAAAAGCTGTGCGAAAACCGTCCCACTCCTTCTGTCGTTTGCACCGGGGACCCAGGTTTCGAATTCGCGAATTGCATTCTCTAAAGCGTTCCTCACTCGTTCGCCCGACAACTCGGGCACCACCTCAATCTCTTGGTTTTGCAAAAGTTCCCTGCATCGGGCGGAATCCCCGGAAAGATCATAACCCTCGGGAATTTGCTTCCATGAAGCGGAGTCAGGCCAAAGATCTTCCACCGCGCCCCATGCATCGGAGTTCGGGCATTGATCAATCAAATCCCGAAAGGAAAGAGCCAGTTCCATCACCCATGGGAAAAACTCCCGGTCCTCCTGAAGCTTGCGGGCTCGCGAAAAAGCGTCAATAAGCAGAGTGCTCTCATTCAGGCTCTCTTCGAAACAACGCTTCAGGCAATCCGACCATCTTTCACGGATTGAGGCTTCGTCCATCAAGTCGAACCCCACCGCCAGACCATATTCCAGAGGAGCGGAGGAGAGCATCGAGAAAAAGAACGAATCCAACGTTCCCAAAGTCAACCGATTCATCGACTGGAGCAGACTGGAAATTTTCTCCCGGATCATCGACGAGGGAATCTTCAATCCGAATTTCAGCTCCAGGGCCTCCCTTGCTTTCGGATCCTTGGCCGCCTCGGCAAGTTTCCTGAGAATCGCATCGAAAAACTCTCCAGCAGCCTTTCGCGAAAAGGTAAGCGCCACGATACTCGCCGGATCCGAACCCATCAACATCAGATAGATGAACCGATCGGTCAATTGATAGGTCTTTCCGCTGCCCGCGGAGGCCTTGATCAATTCCCGTAGGTTCATGGTTTCGTTCGGTGTCATCATGCAAAGTTCCCCATGGCCTCTTCAGGTGAATGAAAAAAGAGCTCTTCGAAATCATCATAAGCGATTTTCGAGATAGGCCGATGCCGGGCCGGGTCGAGCAAATCCCTTACGATTCCTCGGGCGCATTCCATGGAGCTTTCCATCAAATCGTCATTCAAACCATCCCAAATTTGAATGGTTATTTCCTCGGGTTGGGCAGGCACCTTGAAGATCCCCATCTCGAGAGAATGGCCAGACTCCTTCAGCAAGGTTCTCTCCGCCCAGGCTCGATACAGAGGAAGTTGCAAATCCAGCCATCTCTTTACCTTTCCATTGCATTCGAAACGACTGAATGCGGGAAACTCCTCGAGTCGGGCATAGCCACCACTCAGATGCAACTCTTCCGGACCCTTGCCCGAAGTCTTGTAATCCAAAAGTCGGTAAACCCCGCTCTCGGGATGAAAATCAATACGATCGATTTTACCAACGATTCGAACGCTCTCCTCCGAACTTACGGGCTCTTTCTCACCGAGAGGAACCAGCCATGAAAACCCATCCAGAGATGGACGGGCTTCCAAATGAAACTTTTCTTCGACCTTATGAATGCGCCAGCCTTCGGAAATCTCCGCAGCTCGCAAGTTCGCAATGCGTCGCATCCGCCTCTCAATTGCCGCTTTCTGTTGCAGTAGGGCAAGGCTTGGATTCTTGCCGTACTTATATGCAAAATTCTTGGCCAATCGTTTTGTAAGAACATCGAAAATTTCCGACTCATCCACAGTATCAAGGCCATGAAGCGCCTCAAGAGCGCTGTGAACCAAGGTCCCGAAATCCATGGCGTCGGCTTCGGCTTTTTCCGAATCATAGGCCTGCATGCCAAATTTCCTCTTCAGATAAAAACGAAAGGGACAGGACAAAAAAGAACGAAAGGCGGTAACCGAAATTCGATGAACGGGTTTCCCTTCTCCCGGTTCCAGTCTCCAAGGGTAGGCCCAAGCCGGGTTCTTGTCTTCNGGAGGCACTTCGCCGAATAGCTTTTCGGCNCGATCNGGCAGGGTTTTGGAATCATCNGGATCACAAAGGAAAAAAAGCGGGGAGGGACGCAGGGGGGAACCGTCNCGACTGAATTTGCCAAGGATAAAATCGATTCGCCCCTTTCGTTTTCTGGATTCGACCAGCCAATGAAGCAAATAAGCATCCCTTGAAAAACGATCCTCGTCCGTCCACAAACCCAATTCACGCCGTAAGGATTGAGGCACGAAACTATCCGAGGGAAGAGATTCCGGAAGGTGATCATCGTTGCATCCAAGCACGATCATTCGGGGAGCATCCGCCCACGCAAGCTCAAGCCAGCCATGTAATTCCAAATCACCCTCAACCGTNTCCTCCACCCAACNTTCCTGAGCCAATTGTTCCAACAAGAGGAAGAAGCGTTGTTCGAAGTTCATCTCGCTGACCTTTGAAATCTCTTCGAGCAAATCCGAAAGTTTGGGCAGCAGTTGAATATAATCCTGGTCGCGCTTGTTGGTGGAATCAAAAGGCTTTTCCGCAAAGGCCAATCGAATCAAGTTGCGAATNTCATGCTCGAACGAACCTTCGCGCAAGAGGCGCATCCATTCTCCAATTCGCTCCCAAGCCCCGACAACCGTATGATTTCGGCGCCTCGCAAAATCAAGTCCGTCTTNCCANGTTTGGGGCAAGTGGCTCTGATGAAGTTGATCCAATTCCATCAACCAATTCCGAACCTCTGCCTTAACCCCCTCCCCTTGCAGGCATCGAATGGTTTGAGGAAAACGAAGCAGACGAACCGCTTCCTGCATCCCATCCGCAACCAACAAATCCCGAATGGCCTTGAGCCAGGCGAATAAGGATGACTCCTTTCCCGGTTTACCCTCCGGATCATGAAAACCCGTCCGGTTGGAATTTTTTTCAACTTCCTGCTCCAGGCACTCCTTGACCTCGGAATCGATAATTCCAACGCTTAGGTTCTCGGCAGTCGCGCNAGGGATCGCCTNCTTGTACTCCAAAAGCGCCCGAGCCTGCTCTCTTGGTCCGTAAACGAGACGAATCCGATCATCCGTCAAGCTTAACGGCTTTGCTTTCCAAGCCGAGCGCTCCGGACGTCCGAATTCATCAAATGAAGAGAGATCCTCATCCGAAGAGGCAAAAGTCAAGATCCTCACTCTCAGACCCAGGCCCATGAGATTTTCCAGAGCTTTTCTTGTCAGATCGGGAAATCCCGAGACTCCAAGCAAAACCACCTCCTCGANACCCCGTGGAATCNGAGGAGCAAGAGNCCATTTTCGCCTTGCGTCCATTGGGTCAATCAGACTCTCCTTATGCAGTTTTTCACGATANCGCATTTCCAGCATNGACAAGTCATTCCAACGGTCCTGCTCCCCCCACTTCTCGGTCAATCTGGTCCGCTCGACGGATTGGCAATCATGGTCTGCCTCGGTTAAGGTTTCACGCAAGCNCACCAAAGCCTGCGCCATGGACATTCCCCATGAAAAGTCAAGGGCTGAAGGAACTTTTGGGAAAAGGTTGGGATATTGGGAAAGATCACTTTCCTTCAGGATCTNAGTCCAATAGATCAAAGCCTGAACCCGAGTGGCGATGGTCAGTCCATCAATCGAATCACCGTCGGGCTTGATCAGGCTTCCCGGAGCGCTGAATTTGGGTAGTAAACAAGCCCCACCCTTGCTTTGCGAAACCTGAGCAAGTCCCTCTCTCAAGCGCCGGGCCGCCCCATTTGTCTGCGTGACCACCCAAAGGTGAGACAAATCAAGACAGGAAGACCCCTTGGACTCCCCGAGCAACCAATCAACCGAGCGTTCCACCGAAGAGCCTTCCCAATCAAGNATGATCCTTTCCGCTTTCATGTAAAAAAAAGATGGAAACACATGGTAAAATCTTCAAAAAACAGGCTAATGCCCNAATCCTTTGGAGTGAAATGAATCATANGCCAAATGAAAACTTTTTTCGTAAGCCAAAAGATTTTTTCCGTAAGTGAAAAAAGAAAAATACATTCCACGTAGAGCGAANTTTGGTGATCTACCNGCAAAGAAACCGAATGTACTCTCAGGCAGCTCTCAAGGTCGTNGATCCAAGGGCGCGTACGATCGNTTGAAAAATTTTCCGCACGACCGGAACCGCCACCGAATTACCGAATTGGCGATAGCAGACGTTACGCCTTGGATGTAAAAGGAAGCCCTCGGCAAAGCCCATNATGCGACGGCATTCCTCGGGATGNAGGCGGCGCACCCGATCCTCGATCAGGTACATCCCNGTCTTGGCNCCGATCNCTCCGCCGTACGCCGATAGNGTGATGGCATGNCCTTTGGGGCTGTAGACTCGCTCGCCCTGACCNCCTTTGCCCACCGACCCAATGCGCAAGGGACGGTTTTCTCTTTGCCCGGGCAACTCCGAACTGAGCCTCAAATCCGAGCGTTCGATGANCAGATCATCCAAGCGGGAATCGTTGGCNGGAAGAAGAAAATCCTCCAAAGCCACNTCCTCGTCCGTAGGCTCGGGAAAAAGGAAATCATCCACACCGAGATCCCGATGGAGGCAGACGAAATAAAGTCGCTCGCGCTTCTGAGCGACTCCGAAACGCGAAGCGTTGAGGACTTGGTGAAACACCGAATATCCGGCCTTTTCCAAGAGTCGGACCGTCATTGACAAAGTGCGTCCGTTGTCATGCCCAAGGTAATTCTTGACGTTTTCCAAAAATAAAACGGAGGGGCGATGATGCCTGGCCATTCTGAGNATTTCGTGCAAGAGCGTGCCCCGGGCATCCTCAAACCCACCTTGGTTACCGGATATGCTGAAGGGTTGACAGGGAAATCCACCGCAAAGGACTTCATGATCCGGCACCTCGGTGGCTTTCACTTCGGTCAGGTCGCCCGAGGGACCTTCCCCATAGTTTTGCAGGTAGGTAAACTGGGCGTCCTTGTCCCAATCGGAGGAAAACACACAGGTACTTCCACNATCCTCGAGAGCTTGGCGGAAGCCACCGATTCCNCAAAACAAATCAATGAATCTCATGCTCGTTTTCCAAACTTCCCCCCATACCCAAGAGGTAGTCTCAATGGCTCGGGGAATCAACCCGAAAGAACGCCGATCGGCTCAGACGTCGCAAAGTTCGACTGCTTCGGTCAGTCCCTGAAGAGGATCCCGGGTGGGAATGAACTCCTGGCCCACGAAGCCTTTATANCCGACTTTGAGCAACGCTTTCATGATCGGAGGGTAATTGATTTCCTGCTTTTCATCCAACTCCCCTCGNCCCGGGTTGCCCGCAGTGTGAACGTGGCCGATCATATCTCCGCACTCCCCGATCCGACGGATGACGTCTCCGTCCATGATTTGGACNTGGTAGATGTCGAAGAGCAGTTTCACCCTAGCTGAGCCGACCGCATTGAGGATATCCATGCAGTAATCGGTATGATCGCCCTGATAACCCGGATGTCCCTTGTTCGGATCNGTACCGTCTCTGCTGTTGAGCATCTCCAAGCAGACCGTGACACCTTTCTTCTCAGCATATTTGGCCACTTTCTTAAATCCGGCAATGCAGTTCTNGGCTCCTTCCTCCAATGAGAAATTTTCCGAAAATCCGGTAAAGGCAATTACGTTTGGGCATCCGAAATCCGCGGACTCGTCGATGGCCTTCTTCGTCGCCTCGATCAACCATCCATGATACTGCGGATTATTGAAGCCCTTGATGAAAGGAGCTCCGTCCACCGGGATGCCGGAGATCGCGCAGGTCAATCCATACTTTTTCAAAACCGGCCAGTGTTTGGAATCAATCAGTTCGATGCTCTTGCAACCAAGATCCTTGGCATGCTTACAGGTTTCTTCCACGCTCCAATGTTCGGAAAAGCACCAAGATACCACCGATTGATTGATCCTACCCTTGCGAACGCCCTTCTTCTTACTCTTGGCTTTCTGAGCCAGACCGGTTACCGGAGAACCGGCAAGCCCACCGGCTACCAAACCGGCGGTCACTCCCTTGAACAGAGAACGGCGAGTGAGTGATTCGTTTGAATAAGAGGGAAGGGATCTTTTTTCGTTCATGNACTCTTTCTTCATCTCCATCCGAAAGATGGCAAGGGCAAAGCAATCCAAAGAGCCGATTTTCGAGCTTGGGNAACTAACGCTTCCAAAAAACCATGGAAAGCAACAAGCCAATGAATGCGCCCGCCGCATCCGCAGCCGCATCCCATACGTCAGGATCCCGAGCNTGGTCCAACCAATCCTGCAGACACTCATCCCCGATCCCAAAACATACGCAAAAAACCAATAANCCCCANGGNAACCTTCCTCCACCGNTTCCGAACGCTCCCCAAGCAAGAATTCCCATCAGCGCATACTCAATCATATGCAAAACCTTGTCCGGAACCATGGCAGTCTGATCCGGCAACTCCTTTGCCGGCAAACTCGAAAGATAAAGCACCGCAACGCAATANAGNCCCAAGGCAATTTTCCACTTTACCCTCATGACGGAAATCTTTCCCAACTCAGATCAGGGCGCAACGGAAAAATGAACCGCACACCCAACCGCCTCCTTCGCCATGAGACCAAAAAANTTGGCGTCGGCCAAAGCGCTCGCTAAGTTGATTAAATGAATTACCTTGCAATGAACCGGTTCCGCATAGTCCAAGGACACGAATCCGAATTCGAAAGNATTTGGCAAACCAGGACTTCCTACCTGAAAGAGGTTCCTGGNTTCGTCTCGTTCAATCTGCTTAGAGGGCCGGAACGGGAAGATCACGTCCTCTATGCCTCCCACAGTCTTTGGAAATCCGAAAAACACTTCAAGGCTTGGACCCGATCCGATGCTTTTCACAAAGCTCACTCCGGAGCCGGGAAGCGCGGTCATCTGTACCACGGACATCCCGAATTCGAAGGCTTTACGGTGGTCGAAGGAGCAGGAGCGGAATAATTCGTTTCCGCAAACCGAAGAGGGCGAGATTTCCCAATGCGTAGGCTTGACAAGAGTGCCATCGCTTCGGCAAGTTCGAAACCGTGGAACTGATGGATTCATTGATTGGAGGGTTGGCCGGTTTGGGCTTGGGCATTGGCTTGCTGCTCGCCTACGTCATCCGCCAAAGACGCATCCTCGGAAGGATGGATTCCCTGGATGCCGAAAACCGTTTTTTGAAAGGNGAAATCGATCGTTCCCAATCCACTGAAAAAGAATTGNGGAAAGACCTCAGGGAGGCCGAAATCGAGCGGACCGAGAAAGCCACTCTGAACGACGAACTCCATCGGAAACTGGAAAAGCAGGTCATCGAGCAGGAGGNAGCGGCCAAACGCATGCAGGAAAGATTCGAAAACTTGGCNAACAAAATCCTCGACCAAAAGAGCGCCAAATTCACCGAAGCCAACAAGGAAAACCTCAAGAACGTACTCGGACCNCTTGACAAGGACATCAAGGCTTTCCGCAAAAAGGTGGAAGACATTCATGAAAAGGATTTGAGTCAACATGCCTCGCTGAAGGAGTTNCTCGGAAATCTGCAGNGAACTCAAAACCAATTGAGCGAAGATGCCCGCAACCTGACGACCGCCCTCAAGGGAGATTCGAAAAAGCAGGGGGACTGGGGCGAATTCATTCTCGAGCGCACGCTCGAGGCATCCGGTTTGNTNAAAGGTCAGGAGTTCACGATGCAGGACACCTTCGACCGGCAACGCCCCGATGCGATTATTCGATTGCCCGAGGNCAGAGCCATTGTGATCGACTCGAAGGTATCCCTGACCGCTTACGAGCGCTCNATCTCCTTGGATGACGAGACTCTNAGGNAGGAAGCCCTGNGGGAACATCTCCAATCGATGAAAAAGCACGTCAACGAGCTGTCGGAAAAGGACTACTCTGCGATCGAACGGATTAACGCTCCCGATTTCGTTCTCCTTTTCGTACCGGTGGAACCTGCCTTCGGCGCCGCCCTGAAGGAAGATCCCAACCTTTATCAATATGCCTTTGACCGNAAGATCGTTCTCGTCACCTCCACCACCCTGATGGCTACGGTCAAGACCGTGGCGAATTTGTGGAAACTCGANAAGCAAAACAAGCACGCCAACGAGATCGCCCGTCAGGCCGGAAACCTATACGACAAATTCGCNGGTTTTCTGGGAAGCCTTGAGGAGATGGGTAAGGCTCTGCGAAAAGCAACCGAAGCTCACCAAAAGGGAATCGGCCAGCTTACGACTGGTTCGGGCAATTTGGTCGGACGGGTTGAGAAGCTTAGGGAACTCGGTNTTCGAACCAAAANGGAATTGCCCGCAAGCTTTGCCGAAAACCTAACCGACGCATCGGAANAACAAGGTAACTTGGTCTTGAATGAATTTGAGGAAGACCCAGCNGAAAACGATTCCAAACCCAGNGTNGAAGGCTGACCCTCAGGATTGCCAAGGCACTGTGGNGGTGCCTTTGTAGTTCTTGGAAAGTTCCTTCAGAAGATTGAGNATTTCCCTTTCGGTGTATCCGGTCGCATCGAGCAGATTCCGATTCATCGACTTCCCTCGTCCAAGGGTCGAATTGCTTTGCTCAGCCCTTTCCAAAACTTCGTTGGCGATCCGGAGCAGGGCGTGCTCGAAGGGATTGCGNGTTTCATANAGGTCCGACANGGAATCCTCTATCATTCCAACAACATACGGCTCGACCTTAATTTCGTGTAAGGAAGAGCAAGTCATTTCAATACAATCACCTCTCACTTCATCGAAATCTTGATTAGAGAAACTTCCTAACTTGAGCATGTGCTCATAGGTAACGTAGGGGTAATTGTAGAGTAAACCGGCCAAATACAAATCATCGGGTTCGCGATCCAAATCGCCGACGAATCGTTTG
>NZLE01000108.1 GCA_002692605.1 Opitutia bacterium | reverse complement strand
TTTGCTCCGTCGCCATGGCAGTCATAGCAATGAAACTCCAGAAATGACGTAAGCTCTCTATTCCATTCAGCGCAAGCGATGGAGATACAAAAAAAGAAAGCGGACAAGATTATAGANACGTTTTGACTTACCTTAAATTTGATCGAAGCTCTCGACCATTCGGTAATTTGATAGAATCGTNCCCNATTCTTCCAAACCTGCCCCTGTTTAAGTCTCATTTTCAGTNNGGTCTAACANAATCANTCAAGCGATGCGATGAAGAAGATTGTCNTGGGAGACCAATCGAGTTCAAAAGGGAATGAAAGCTATGNNTGGACCCAAGGTTTTTGCTCTCAGGATGAGCTTTTCGTTGACGACCCATAGTCGCCACCGCAAGCTTTACAGCTGTCACTTAAAACGCACTTAGGTGCCGTGAATCCTACTTTACCTTTACGAATCGCCTCAAATGCTAAATTTTGAAATTCTCCCTTCCCGGCTCATTTCCTCGTGTGCCCTAGCCTTCCTTGCGGGACTACCCACCCTTGCCCAACCNTATGCGGAGCAAGGGTATTTGACTTTCGATCTGAAACCTATGGGCAGTATCGATCGCCCCTTGATCCTGCGGACTTTCGTGCCATCCCTCAATCTTTCCCCAAATNAAGTTCTCAGGAATCATGCAAAAGGTCTCCAATCNCCTAAATACAGCCCCCGTAGCGGAAAGGAATCCTCCAGCAGATACGAGCCGATCGATGGCATACCTGCGGCTCTCGCGGTGAATTTGGGAAGGAGCTTGTCCTACGTATGGGATACTACGGAGTGCCGTTTGCTCTATGCCTGGACCGATGGTTTTTTGGACATGAANAATTATTGGGGTGACCGGCAAAGCGGGAGAAGGAAAGGNTTCGGTTACGTACCCAGACTCTACGGTTTCGTTTTCTACAAAGCCTTGGGCGATCATCCTCTATNGATCGACGGCAAGTCCCTTTCCTCTCGAGGTGTCCCTCACTACCAAGGGTACTCCTTGGACTCGGACCGGTTACCGGTTTATGATTACCGAATCGGATCGAACGAGATTTCCGTCAAGATTCGACCGGGCCCGGCCACGCAAACCCTGAAACTCGAATTTTCGTCNNGGGATAAAAAACCCTTGTCCTTCGAATCCCNCAACACCCCGGTCGAGGTGATTGAACGAGAACCCGGAAAGCTCGGCATCCTCNTCCGACCGAATGCAGGTGATCGTTTTTCATCCGATGAAAAGAAAGAGGTGATCGAAAAGCCCACCGCTGAAATTGGCGAAAGGCTCTACACTTCTCTCGGATGCATTGCCTGTCATTCCATCGATGGAGGGAAAAACCACGGNCCCACCCTCAAGGGAGTCTTTGGGGCCAAAAGAGAATTCGCCCTCGCCCAACCCCAGACAATTGACGATTCGTATCTCCGCGAATCCATTGAAAAACCCATGGCAAAGACGGTCCNNGGGTATCTCACTGGGATGATGCCCCCCTACAAACTGGAAACGGCCGAGTACGACTCNCTGATTCTTTTCATCAAGTCCCTTCGCTAACGAACCANGTCTGCCATGAAGCCCTTCTTTCCCCTTGTACTCTGTCTCTTTCAGTCATCCTTTGCCTCAACCTCCAGTTATCTCGTTGAGAACCTCGCCTTTCCCGACGACATGCCGCCGGAGGTTGGGGGTCTTGCCTTTGACGGAAAAGGCAATCTTTACGCCTGTCTGCGGCGCGGAGATATCGTGGTCACCAAACCCGGCAAAGATCCCCACGCCATCGAGTGGAAGATTTTCGCCACCGGTCTGCACAATCCCATGGGCATGCAATGGGTTGGTCCCGGGCGCTTGGTGGTCAGCCAAATGGCCGAACTGACGGAAGTCATCGATACCGACGGGGACGGAGTGGCCGACCGTTACGTCAATCTCTCCACCGCATTTGGAATCAGTGGAAATTATCACGAGACCAACGCCATTTGCCCCGATGGGGAAGGCGGTTACTANGTTGCGCTGGGCACCGCTTCTCACAACGGTCCCACCTTTTTCTCNCCCCGAGGCGAATACTCGAAGGAGGGCCGAAGAGGGAGGAATTTTTCGTCCAACCATTTGCGTGGATGGGTGGTTCGTTACCATGAAAACGGGCAACTCACTCCCTTTGCCAGCGGTTTTCGGATGCACAATGGAATCGCCCGTTCCCCCGACGGTGAGATCTGGTGTGGGGACAACCAGGGAGACTGGCGCGGAGGATCGCCGATCTACAACGTGCGCCCCGGGTCCTTCAACGGACACCCCGCCAGCCTTGCCTGGGATCCGGACCTGAAGGCATTCGGCACGCCCATTTTCCTGCCCCGCAAACTGCTCGATGACCTGCATAACCAACCTTCGGTGCAACTTCCTCGAAAAAGCATGTGTTCGTGTGGCGAACCCTATTTCATCGAGGGAGATAATTTCGGACCCTTCTCCGGCCAAATGCTCGTACCCGACGAAAACGGAAGAAGGATCAATCGCGTGATGATGGAAAAAATCGATGGCGCTTGGCAGGGGGCGTCCACCCTTTTTCTCAAGACTCGCGAATTACGTTCGGGCGGAGTTCGTATTGCCATGGATCCCTCGGGAAAGTCGATTTACTACGGATCCACCACCCGCGGATGGCAAAATCCGGACGAAGGCTTGCAAAGGATCTCCTACAACGGCAAGACGCCCTTTCACGTCAAGAATTGCAAACTGACTACGCGGGGATTTCGGCTATGGTTCACCCAACCGATTGCGAAACCCGAAAAACTCCTGCCGAAAATCAGAGCGAGTAGTTTCCGCTATGAATATGGCTACCGCTATGGATCCGGTGAGATGGACAAGAGAGAGGAAAAGGTTTTGGAGGTCAAGGGTTCGGGTCCCTATGAGATTGCTCTCGGGCAACTGGAAGCGGGGAGAATTTATGAATTGGCCTTCGATTCCAACTTGATTTCGAAGACTGGGGAGAAGATGGAAAACCCTTATGTCCAATACACCCTGAACCGTCTCAAGAGACCAAGCTCCGATTTTCCCGCCACCCTCCAAGTCTCCGCAAAGGCCATCGAGGTCCGCATTGGAGGCGAATTTTTCGCCAAGTACAATTTCAGCGAGCACTCCCAGCCCATTCTCTGGCCGGTGCGAGGCCCCGGGGACGTCCGCATGCTCCGAGATTACCCATTGCAGGAGGGCACCCCGGGCGAAGCCAGGGATCATCCGCATCACCGGGCGATTTTCATCGGACACCAGGGCATGAACGGAGCGAACTTTTGGCATAACCAATTCAAGAATTCCGGAACCGTCGAACACCTCAAGGTTCTCGAAACCCGTTCAGGAAAGGACCGGGCATGGATCAAAACCCTGAACGCATGGAAGAACAACGAGGGGAAAATCATCGGAGCGGACACCCGCACTTTGACTTTCCGAGGAGATGAGGTTGCCCGAACGATTGACCTTGAGATAAGCATGCATGCCACTCAAGACGATTTGGTCTTCGAGGCCTTCAAGGACGGATTCGTCGGCATTCGGACTCACCCTCACCTTCGCCTGACTCCCAACCCCAAGCATGGGGTCAGGGAGGTGTTCGGAAAGGCCCGTAACAGTGAGGGCTTGGAGGGCAAGGGAATTTGGGGCAAACGGGCAGACTGGGTTCACTATTACGGTCCCATTGAAGGCAAAGAGGCGGGTATTGCCTTTTTCAGTCATCCGACGAATCCCAGTTCCAAAGGCAAGAAATCATGGTGGCATGCTCGGGACTACGGTCTGATTTCGGCCAATCCCTTTGCCCCGGAAAAAATCGGTGGTGACGGAGAGTATAGGATCCCCAAGGGGGAAAGCCTCACCCTGCGTTATCGGTTCGTCTTCCATCGGGGCACCGCCAAGGATGCGAAAATCGGACAGAGGTTCACCGAATACGCTCGGGATGAGGGACACACGACCTCCCTCATGCCCGATCATCCGGGATATCCCGAGGATTATCTTGCCAAGGAGGGCGAGAAATCGGAATAACTTGTTGTTATACGCGCTCAGACCATGAAATTCGCCCTATGCAACGAAGTCTTTCAGGACCTTCCCATCGAGGATGGTTTTTCCAAGATTGCCGAGATCGGATACCAGGGAGTGGAAATCGCTCCCTTTACCCTAAAGGACAATCCGCTCGAGATTGGCGAGGAAGAGGCGGACCGTTGCCTAAAAGCGGCCCAAAGCTGCGGTTTGGAAATTGTCGGCCTTCACTGGCTCATGGCCAAGACGGAAGGCCTACACCTGACTTCCCACGATCCGGACAAACGCCGGGCCGCAAGCGATTATCTCAGGAAACTCGCATCCCTCACCGCACGCATGAGAGGAACCATCATGGTGCTGGGGAGCCCGCAGCAAAGGAACCTCGAGCATGGAACCCCCTACGAAGAGGCCTTTGCCCGGGCCGTCGAAGTGATTCGGGAGGTCTCCGTTGCGGCGGGGGAACTGGGAGTGACTTTAGCGGTCGAACCGCTTTCTCCGGTGGAGACCAGTTTCCTCGCTTCCTGTCGAGAAGCCCGTCGCTTCATCGGTGCGGTCAATCATCCGGCCTGCCGCTTGCATCTCGACATGAAGGCCATGGCCCACGAACCTGCGGGTACCGTCGCCACGATCCTCGAACACCGCTGGGAAGTGGTTCATTTTCACGGCAATGACGTCAACCACCGGGGTCCCGGACAGGGTCCCACCGATCTCCAAGCCTTGGCCCGGACCCTGAGCGAAATCAACTACCGGGGCTGGGTGTCCGTCGAACCCTTCGACTACCACCCCACTCCCGAAGAGTGCGCCCGCATCAGCCTTGAGAACCTCAAGGCCTCCTTTTCCGAAAAAAGTTGAAAGGATTGCCAGCCCTAGTTGGGCATCAGGTTGATTTTCAGAGCCCGGTTCAAGGGTATTTCGTTTTTCTTGACCAGAGAGTGGTAGTGGAAGGTCATACCCTGCAAGGGATAGGTGGCTGAATAGGAACGGTCAAAGGCCAGTTTCATGTCCTTTACGTAAGGAGTGATTACGATTTTCACGGGGTCATAGGGAGTGCCCTGAGCAGCCACCGACTTGAGGTTTCCCAAAGCCCCTCGCTTCACTTTTTTCATCAGATCCACCCAACTCTCTCCCATGGGCAGTTGGATCGTCTTTCCCTCGACCGGGCTGGCGAATATGGCCCCGTCTCCAATCACCGGCTTGATTGCGCTCATTGCCATATCCTTGACTTTCGGAACGACTCCCTTAACGGAGATCCCCACCCGGTGACTGGTGGGAAACTTTTCCCCGGAAGGATCCTTGATCTTCGACCAAAACTGCAGACCCTTGCGGGTCATTCTCAGATTGAATTCGAAGCTTGTCCCATTGGTGTATTTCCCTACAAGAGTCACTTCTTCCCTGTCCGTGGATGGTTCGGGAGGCGATTCAAAGCTTTGGATCGAACGACTTCGGAGTCTCGGTTTTTCCGGATCCGTCCGGTCCGTGTAACGGGAAGAGAACCCTACGGTCATCCTCAGGACTCCGAGCGGGCCGGCGGGGACTCCGTTTTCTACCTCGTCCTGCTTGACGTAAACGTACAACCCGGTGCCAGCGCTTGGAATGCCCACCGCATACTGCTCATCTTCGAATACCGTATTGAAACCCTTGTATTTACCGCTTGCGTAATACGCCAAACGCTTTCCCTTGGCGGCCACGATTTTCGGTTTCCTGGAATCGACTTCCTCTTTCTTTCGGCGCAACGCTTCCAACTGGGCCACCGACTTCTCGTCAAAGGAGGTCCATGCCAGCGTAAAGGGCGTCTTGGATCTTTTCGGCATCACCAAAGTCACTTCTGCATCATCCGCTTCCACGAATTGAGCCATCATTGCTTGGCCTTGAGTGTTCTTGAACTCGTGTTCGGACTCCAAGTCCTCTTCGTAAACCACAGGGACTTTCATCTTTTTTCTTTGTTTGGCCAAGGAAGCGAGTTCCTTGTTTCTTCCCGTGGACAAGGCATGCAGTTTCTTGGCCAAGGCAAGCGAACCCTCTGCCAACGAGTCCGCAGGAATCGACACTTCCCGGGTTCCCCGGTTCATGGAAATCGTCAGTTGATCCGGGCCAAGGCTGACGAATGCCCCAAGGGCGGTTTGACCCGACTTGTTTTGCCATGGGTATTCCTTTTGAAGATCAAGTTCCCCATTTACATCCATCTCTACGGATTCACTTTCCTGCGGGTCTTTCGAAGATGCGGATTGCCTCAACTGGTTAGCCAATTTACGGGAAGCCTCACTGAACATGGCCATGGGTAATTGAGTGATTTTTCCGTTCCAATCCAAAGTCAGGGAACGTTCATCGGCTTCCACAAATTTGGCTTGGATGGTTCTTCCCTCCTTGTCCGTCCAGTCACGAATCTCCCCGTCACTCTCCGGTGCGGGTTGGGACCGGGAAAGCAGACCCGCGAGCGCCCGGGTCTCGGCATTCAGGGAGGCAAGGGGCAAATCAAAGGTTTTCCCATTCCATTCGATGGTGATTGAATCTCCCTTCGTCCCGATGAACTTGGCTTCCAAAGTTCGTCCATCCAAATCGGTGAACGGATGCAAGGCATTGGGGTCGAAAGCGTGGGATCGATAAGAGGAAAGAAGGAGGAGGAATAAAACGAAATATCTCATGTGAGGAATAATTGGGATGGACTTCTTATCTCAATAATCAACGAACCGACACAATCAAAAAGCGTGGATGCAATTCAAATTCACCAAAGAATCGGACCCCGGAGGATCAATCCGTGGATCGAAGATTGAGTTATCCTCGATCACCAGCTAAAAGAAAGAAGTGTCAAATCGCATCCTATGAAACTGAACGAATTCAAAACCATTCTATCCGGCCTCCACCATCCCACTTTCGCTCTGCCCAACGGAGAGCAAGTGCCCGCCCACTACCACTTGACTGAAGTGGGAGAGATTACCAAGAATTTCGTGGATTGCGGAGGAACCGTCCGGCACGAGAAAGTGGTGAACTTTCAACTATGGACTGCGGATGATTTCGATCATCGCTTGGAAGCGCAGGCGGTCATCGGCATCATCGAGATGGCCGAAAGCGAGCTTGGCTTGGGCAACCTCGACGTGGAAGTCGAATACCAGTCGGATACCATTGGCAAATACGGACTGGAATTCGATGGGCAGGTCTTCCAACTCACCTCCACTCAAACCGATTGCCTGGCCAAGGAGAAATGCGGTATTCCCACTGCCGAATCAATCTCCCTGAAAGTTTCCCAAAGCTCATCCGCTTGCTCCCCCGAATCGGGTTGCTGTTAAGGATTCCTGGGATTCGCTGATCTTGGTACCGGGCCGGGGACTCGAACCCCGAACCAATTGATTAAGAGTCAACTGCTCTACCAATTGAGCTAGCCCGGCACAACCCTAGTGAATAAGCTGC
>NZLE01000107.1 GCA_002692605.1 Opitutia bacterium | reverse complement strand
CCACAGGACCTTCACCGCAATCGGCAAGGCATTCCATGAATTCAAGAGAATATTCCCCATTCTCCGATACGTGCCCCTCTTTGACGCCCAATTTCTTCTCGAGAGTTTTGCAGGTGGCATAGGATCCTCTCAAGGCGCATGGCAAAGTCCTGCACACTCGCACGTGTTTCTTTCCCCAAGGTTGCTCGCGCAACATTGGGTAGAAGGTAATCAATTCGCGAACGTTAATGGGTTGAAGTTCCAATTTTTGGGCAATCCATTCGCAGGCTTCCAAATCAATTGCCCCCAATTCGTCTTGCACAAGATGAATAACCATGAGGGAAGCGCTCCGTTTTTCAGGATATCGGGAGATTACCGCATCAATTTTTTCGAGTGTATCCTTAGAAAGATTCATTGGCGTGTAAGCGTCTACCGGTCGCACTCCCCCATGACGAAATCCAAACTACCGAGAATCACGGTTATATCCGCAAGCATGTGCCCTGGCACTAATTTTTCGAGTATACTTAAGTTGCAAAAGCTTGGCGCCCGAATTTTCAGGCGGTAAGGGACTCCCCCACCCTTGGACACGAGATAAAAACCAAGCGCTCCCTTGGGATTTTCAGCTTCGAAGTAAGTCTCTCCAGCAGGAATTTGAGGACCCTCCGTAACAATCATGAAATTCTGAATGAGTTCTTCCATGCTCGAGAGAATCTTCTCTTTGGGCGGAGCGAAGATTTTCTTTGCATCTTCGGCATACCAGGCGCCACCGGGAAAATCGGCGATTGCCTGTTTGATGATACGAAGGCTTTGCCTGACTTCTTCTATGCGCACAAGATAACGGTCGTAACAATCACCACGCGTGCCAATCGGAACGTCAAAATCATACTTATCGTATCCGGAATAGGGTTTGTCCTTCCGCAAATCCAAATCGACCCCACAAGCTCGGAGGTTTGGCCCCGTCAATCCGTAGGCGATCGCATCGCTTGCGGAAATCTCACCAATTCCTTCGGTACGATCAATGAAGATACGATTACGGGTAAGAAGCTTCTCCACTTCATCCGTAGCTTTGGGCAATTCTTCGCAAAATTTCAAAACCCGATCCAACCAACCTTCGGGCACATCCCTCGCCACTCCCCCGATTCGAGTGTAGGACGTGGTGAAGCGGGCTCCCGTGAGTTCTTCAAAAAGGGTGTAGAGTTTCTCCCTTTCCGTGAAAGTGTACATGAATGGGGTCCAGGCTCCCGCATCCATGCCAAATACCCCCATACCCAAAAGATGGCTGGAAATGCGGGCCATTTCGCAAATGATCACTCGAATGGCCTCACATCTTTCGGGAACTCTAACCCCAGCCAAGTTTTCGACAGTCAAGGCATAGGCGACGTTGTTCGCCAAAGGAGCCAAATAATCGAGACGGTCGGTGTAAGGCACGAATTGATTGTAAGTCATGTTCTCGGCGATTTTCTCGTCACCTCGGTGCAAGTAGCCCAAAACCGGCTCGCACTTTTCGATCAAGTCTCCGTTCAGTTCCATCATCAGGCGCAAAACCCCGTGAGTGGTTGGATGCGAGGGTCCCACGTTCAACGCCATTCTTTCCGAACCTTCCTCGGCAAGAGCTGCCCGAGCGCCTACGTCTCCTATGGAAATCTCTTTCGTCGTCACCGAGCTCATACGGGCTTCTCTTTCTTTTCGGTCCAACTTTCGTCTTTGGCTCTGGGTTCCGACTCGCTCATGAAACCTTGTTCCGCGGCAACGAAGGGGCCACCCATCATGGGAGCAGGCTCGACCTCAGCCTGTGTGACTTCCACAACGTCGTCCGCGGGCAAATCGGTTTCTATGCCAGCCAACGGAAATTCCTTCCGCAAGGGGAAATAGGGATACTCATCCCACATGAGGATTCTCTTCATGTTCGGATGATCCGTGAAAATGATTCCAAACATGTCGTAGGTCTCCCTTTCATGCCAATTGGCAGCCGGGAAGATCTCGGAGAGACTGGGAAATTGAGGGGATTCGCATTCAGAACCGCAAGATGAGTGAATACGTAAATAATTCCTATGGATACGTGAGTAGAGATGCAAGACCACGGAAAATCGTTCGTCGGCGTCAGTGCCGTGATCGATCGCGGTCAAGTCGACCAAAAGATCGAAGGTTTCTTCATCCCGCAGACATTTTGCAAATTCAACGATATCTTCCGCAGGACAATCNAGAGTGAGANAGTCGGTTTGATGATTGAGATTAAGAAAGGCNTGCTTGGAAAGAAGCNCCTTGATGAAATCTTCGTCAATCATGGNGACTATCCGATTTTACGCGTTGGNGANTTGAGAAGATTTTTGGCTGAAGGCTCCNGTCCAATCTTGTCCTGCAGTTTCATCATCGCATCGAGCAAGGCTTCGGGTCTGGGCGGACATCCGCTGACGTAAACGTCCACGGGAACTATGTTATCGACGCCTTGCATCACCGCGTAGGAACGGTACATCCCTCCGCTGGAAGCGCAGGCACCCATCGCGACCACCCATTTGGGATCTCCCATTTGATCATAGATTCGCCTGACGACTTCGGCCATCTTGTAAGTCACCGTTCCGGCCACGATCATGCAGTCCGATTGACGCGGAGAAAAACGCATGACTTCCATGCCAAACCGGGATATGTCGTAACGGGAAGCAGCCGATGCCATGAGTTCGATTGCACAACAAGCAAGTCCCATCGGCATTGGCCAAACGGAGTGTTTTCTAATCCAGTTAATTACGGCATCGGCCTTGGTTACGACCAACTCGCCTTCGATCTTACTGTTATAAGAGATCTCGTTGGAAATCATATTAATCTTTCTAATCAATCTAGCCTAACAAGCAAACCTCAAAACTTGGATTCTTCAAATCCCTGAAAATCTTATCACCTCAAAAAGGAGAGCTTGATTTTTGAAAGTTGACGAAACCAGACAAGGGATGCATTTAAGTTAACCTTCAAAAGATCGGAGAGGTGACAGAGTGGCCGATTGTGCAGCATTGGAAATGCTGTGTACCGCAAGGTACCGCGGGTTCGAATCCCGCCCTCTCCGCCACTTCAAGTGATGAGACTAGGCGTCTCTCATGTAAATCTTGGCGCTTGATTTGAAGGTTGCTTCCGCCAAGTCCAAATGAGCCGGTGCGGTGATGGTTTCGCCCCCGCCGGTGGAAGAGCTCGCCTCTCCGGCAAGAAGAATGGCAACCTTTCCGTAAAGATTGACCGAAGTGCCATCCACGGGAGCCGAAACTTGCCCTTCGTTCAACCATCTGCGAAGTTGCATCTGGCTCCAACCGTTGTAAGGGGTTTTTGCACCCAGTAAGTTCTCCGCAAATCTCATTCCTGCAGTCTTCCACAAGCTTCCGGTAAGCTCCGGAGAATCGGTCATGATCGCCCTCATGGATTCGGTCGTCAACCAAAGCGCCGAGACGGCTGAATCGGCGACTACGTTTGCGGTTCTGGGGATACCCGCCAGTACGGCCATTTCTCCAATCACCGCTCCGCGACCCATAATGTCAACCACCACGTCTCCGATGGAGACTTTTACGCTTCCACGCGTAATGACGATCATTCCGTCCCCGGCATCGCACTGCTTCATAACCACGTCTCCGGTATTGTAAGACTTGGGTTCGGAGGCAACGACGATCTTTGATATCAGATCCTCCGACATACCCTTCAACCAATTCACTTCCCTCAAGACCTCTTCCGGTTCGGGCAGCGTCAAGTTAAGGGAACGATCCATGACTGACTTCATTCTCTCCTCCACGGCAATGATCATGCGGGAAGCCTCATCCGCTTCCAGCATACCATCCGCTTTCAGCTTTTTAATCGTGTTTCGCTCATGATTGAGAACAGAGCGGATCGCGTCCTTGGTCTCAATGCCAACCGTTGCTTCCGGATAGTTCTCGTGCATATTCCGAATATACTGAAGTCCGGCCAAGCGGTTCTGACGAATTTCGTCCTTGAGAATACGGGACGCTTTCGTCAGCTTTTCCGGGTCACCGGACTCGTCCAACTCCTTCACTAGAGTGTCGACCATTTTGGCCATATCCTGTTGAGCGACGACAAAAGCCTTCGCCGAATCATAGCTTACGGTGATCTTGTCGGTAAAATGACCCTTGAGAAAAGGGACTTCGCGAATCGCCTCGGTCAATTTGCTGACTCCGCAGACCTTGTCCAAATAACCCCGATCGGTCATGGGAACCTTCCCCTGCAAATCCAGAAATTCACTGAGGTTGTTGTCAAGGGTGGCCACGGCTCGGGCACTGAGCAAACCGGACCTGAATTGAGCCCAGTAACTGCTCCGTTCGCGCTCAAGCAATCTTCTGCGGGTTTCCGAAAGCGTATCCATCTCCGCCAATTCCTCCGAGGTCAACGGATAGGCAACGGGATCGGGCAAATACTTTCGAACCTCGGACCAATTCGCCCCACTCAGGAAACGGTCGTCCTTCAACAAATCCATCTCCTGCTCGCAACCGTCGGCCACATTCCCCGAAGCGTTGGAAAACATTAATTTCTTAACTGCGGGCAAATCCGTCAGACCAAGGGCATTCACCATACCCTTGATGGTTGTGGCATTCACCAAAAGAGTGAGCAACACGATACCTGAAATCAGAAAGAGAAACTGGTCTCTGACCCGTGCGGAGATTCCAACCAGGGACGCCTGCGCGACCGCACCCTGCCCTTCTCCCAATATGAGCACAACCTTATCACCACTCTGCAAATCATCCCTTAACTGGGCGGCATCTTTGGTCTTGTATCCGTCGAAATGTTCCTCCGCACGCTCCGAAGATTGGGATATGCCGACGATTCTTCCACCGCTTATCTCCACTTCAGCATGAGTCACAGACATACCCTGATAGAGCATACCAAGCTTTTTGTCCGGATCCTCCAATGCATTTTTCGCCTTAAGTTTCTCTGCAATTCCCTTATCGAACACAAAGGCGGCGGTCGTCTTTTCCTTGTATCCGGATCCACCGTCTTCGACGTCAAATTGAAAGCGATACTGTTCGGTGTAAACAACCAAGGCCAAAGCCAAACCGATGGCTCCTCTCAACGCTCCCCACCACACCACGACTGCGTCCTTTCCGGGCAAACCATACCCGGCTTTCCTCATCAGCGGATAGAAAATTCCCATATTGATTCCTCGGACCAAATGAATCGCAAGATAGACCAAACCTAGGATGGCGAAGTCCATACCCGTTGGCTGAGCCTTTTGAGCGATCACAACACCGACCACGATAAAGATAATCACATTGGCCGCAAAAGCGGTGAATTCCCAAAACTCATGCATGAAATGCTCCACTTCCGGGCTGATTCGGGTACGCCCGACGCCAGCCATCACAATGCCCAGGGCAACCAAACCGAGAACTCCGGATACGTGAAAGAAATGCTCGCAGATGAAGAAAACCGCATATGAGGTTACCAGAACTACAGTGATCTCAATCATCGGATCATTGAAGACCTTGCGCACCCAGAGAACCGCAACCAAACCAAGAAGAACGCCAACCAATCCTCCCGCCGCTCCGATCTTGAGGAAACCGACGGCGGCGGTTCCGATGAAACTTCCGGTGCTCGTGAATGCCTCCGCTCCGGTGACCACTCCAATGAGTAGAACAAAGGCGACGATCGCCGTACCATCGTTGAGCAGAGATTCACCCTCAATTAACGTTCCCAGCTTCTTGCTCGCTCCCAGTTCCTTCAGCAGGGCAACCACCGCCACCGGGTCGGTGGCGCTGACCACCGCCCCGAATAGAAAGGATGCCAGAAAGATAAAAGCCCCCGAATCAACGTTCCAATCCTCGAGGACGCCTCCCGGACCCCCAAAAACTTGAACCATTCCAAAAAAGGCGAACCCCGTCATCACGGTAGCCGTAACGATCCCAGGACCCGCCAGATAAAAGGCATTGAGGACGGATTTCTTGAAGGTGTGAACGTCCAAGGCAAAACCAGCCTCGAAAATCAGGATCGGCAAAAATACGTAAAGGATCAAGTGACCGTCCAAATTCCCACCCCAGGAAATCGCACCACTTAAAGTATCAACGAATTTGGCCCACAAACCAGAGGCTTGTTCGGCATGCTCGGAGCCATGACCGTGACCATCTCCCTCGATGTATGCCCGATTCAAGGCTCCCATCCCCAGACCGATCAGCAGAAGAAGGACCGTAAAAGGCAACGGAATCTTCTGCAGGAAGTGGCGGGTGGCGGCACCGATCACCAAAGCCAAGATGAGAAAAAACAAACCGTAGAGGTAGTCGTGGCCTCCACCCGAAGCGAGGACCATTGGAGCGATTGTGGAATTCATAATTACGGAAGATTGAAGTTATTCTTCTAAACGAAGCAGACGACTCGGAAAAGGACGGGGTTTCGGGTTTGAAGGATTTGAAGAATCCTCCTTGACGGAAGATTCAACTTGAGAATTCGGAGAAATTGTTCCGGGAGAGCCAGGCATGGGAGATTTCGTCATTCTTTTTGGGGAGCGACCCAACAGCTCAAGCAGGGGATCGACTTCAGGGACTTCGTACGATTCCGAAGAGCTGACCTTATCTGGAGCGATTTCAACAATCTCGGGCTTCGGAACAGCCGTGGGCAAGACCTCGAAGCGATCCGGAGACTTTGCGTCTCCAACTTCCGCCGCGAAGGTTTTACCAATCGAATTCTCCTGAGCGGCTGATATGGTGGCGAGGGACTGACGAAAGGAAGATGCATTGGAAAATCCGGAAATCAGGTAGGAGGTTTCGATAATTTTTCCTACGTTGATGTTAACTTTCTCTCCAAACCCCCGATCTCCGGGCATCACGAAAACCAATTCTCCGGGCATCAGATCCTGAGATACGCCGGCACTTGAAACCTCCATCCGAAATCGACCCAAAATTCCAATGACCTTGAAACCGCCATTCGTTTCAACTTCCAACATGCAACATCCGGAACCAAAAAGTTTAAGAGCGGCTTCGGGTCCTTTCAGGTTGGAGACGTTTTCAATTTTTCTTGATTGAATCATGATCGAACCCGCATGCAACCTTATGGAATCCTCTTCCAGTTCAAAACGGGTTTCGGAACCAAAGCGAAATTGAAATCCGGCAGCCAAGGTTTCCAAACCGCTGCGCGGGCGAACCGATATGAGTTGATTCTTCGGCAGATAACTTGCCCGTTTCAACCGTTCGTTTTCTCCATCCTTCAAGCTTACCTGAGCCCCTTCTCCCTGACTGGTTAAAAGAAGGTGTGACGCTTGCCCCCGCAAATGAATGGAACAAGAGAAAAACAAAATCGTCGAAAAAAGCACTCCTTTCATATTTTTATGATCAAAAGGAAGGATTCCCGACAGGTCAAACCTTCAAAACCGATAATTTCCGCTCAGAGCCAAACCAAGGTCGTAGACTTCGAAATCATCAATGGTATCCGAAGACATCGAGGAGTAGCTCATAAAGCCCTGAAGATCAAGGAAGTCCCGCCAGCGATAAGTCAAGTTGGCTCCTCCGCTGAAAAGATAATCCAAGCGATCGGAATTCGGGGAATTTTGATAACTGGTTCGAGACCATGAAATTCGTGGCATAAACAGGAGCTGTCCCTCTTCGTCGAAAGGATGAACCAAAGTGACCGAGAAGGAATTTTGCAGGTTATCGCCACTGTCCGCGAAAATTCCGGCGGCGGGAAAGACTACGCTCTGTTCGGTGTTGGACTGGCGGGCCGTGGCATCCAGCATCAGAAAGGAATTTTCAAAAACCGAATAGACCTTCTGCGCGGTCAGGGCAGGCGACCATGCGTCGAAGGTCTTGTCTCCGCTGCTCATGTTATGCAAAAGGTTGTAATCCAGGCTGAAACCAAGGTTCCAGTCATTGGGCATAGCCAAGCCCAATCCTCCTTTGATCAAAGCGAATCGATAATCGAGCAAATCGCCCATCTCCTGGTATTGAGCCCATTGCATCATCATATCCAACCTGGGAAGAAGAACGTAATAATCTCCGACTCTGATATCCGGGGCGAATACGCTTGTCATGACGTTTGCCTCGAAAACTCCAGACCTTTGCTCCACTTCCTTAGCCGTCCTCAGAACGTTGGAAGTGTGATAGGCCCGCAAACCCGACTGGGCGGAAATTTGGGTTTCGGAAGATGATGATACGGCGGGGACGGCAGGCGGTTGTGAGGATGCGGTTCTGGTTTCGCCTCTTTCCCAGATCCCGGGAGCATCGCTTTTCCTTCGATCCGTCCGGGGAGCCTTTTGCGCGACGCGAGGACTTTCCTCACGAACGATCTCTTTCTCAGATTCGAGAAGTGTTGAAGGAAGAACGGCCTTCGGAGGAGGAGATTGAGTCGGAATGATCTTCGATTCCTCCAAGTCTTTGATCGGCACTCCCACTTCCACGATTTCCTGAACGCCCAAGTTCGAATGGAAAGTCGAAAAGTCCGGCAGATCCGAGGCCTGCGCCTTCCAGAAAAAGGGAAGACATGCGAAGCCAATCGTCAGATAGCGCAAGGAATTCAGGAAACGATGGCGGCAATGAAAGTTCATGGGGGATGAATCAGATCAGGGGACGGGTATTTTGCCAATCGAAATGTTTCCTCCGAACTGGTCGAAGGTCATGCGGTCCTTCAGTAAGTTTCCTCCCGACCTCACGTTTTCGAGAAAATTGACCCGACCCAATTGGGAGGACATCGGAATCTGGGTTCCGAAGTTGGGATATTTTCCGTCAATCGGTCCTTTCAAACTGTTCAGTTGAACCGCAGTTGAGCTTGGAAAATCAACGTTGCGCAGACGAATGGTCGTGGCTTCCAAAATCAGGCTTGGCAATTTTTGACTGAGTTCCAAACCATTCACGTTCAACTCCCTGCTCGCTTTCATCCGAACCATCGAATCCGCATGGATCTTCACCTGTTGAAGTTCGATGTTTCGCAAACTGCGTATGGCAACCTCTCGGGCGCTTTCCAAGGCGACGTCCTGCATGAGAACGTCCGCCCGCGCGGCCACCACCAAATCACTCAAGACCGCCGAAAGCTTGGTGCCNTGCGCGACGTTGATGNAATNACCACTCATCAGAACCATACGGGCATCGCCGCCATCACCTGAGCTCATCATCAACTCTCCCTTCAGTTCAAGCGTCTCACTTGCGCCGATCAGCAAAGCTCCGTCCGATAGGCGAGAGCTCCAATCGTACGTGCCCGAGCCAAGGGATATCCCTTTTCCACCGAACACAACCGGATTGTCACCGAGATCCATCGAATCATCGGAGAGCGTTCCGTAGAGGCTTGAAACTTCAAGGAAGAAGGGATTGTCGAAAGTTTCCTCCGCGCTCAAAGTCACGAGCTCATCCAATTGATTCGGCAATGTGTAATCCTGGCTCAATTGATTGGCCACCTTCGCCGTTTTGATCCAATCCTCCGACCAGGGTTCTCCATCCATCTCTTCAAGAATTTTCTGATAAAGCTCGGAATTGCCCGAAGTACGCAAAAGATCCGCAACTTCCAGAGCTTTCTCATCCAGAGACTCAGCCTTGTCGTCATTGGGAAGATTCCGTTGGGCGCTTTGCTCTACGCTATCGGGATTCAGAGAGCCCCTGATTACGGATTGGTCAAGAGCTTGGTTGAGAAGGGCCATCATCGGCTCTTCCTCCAAAAGAACAATGATTTCCCTAGTGGCTTTGTTGTAGCTCAGGAAACTTTCCGCCTGAGCCAGTTCAAAGCCGGAAAGGTCAAGCAATTGGGCAAGGTATTGGGGAGACTCCTCAATGAATTTCCTCTGTATCTCCTCCGTGAACTCCAGGAATTTCTTCAATTGAAGATCGTTCAAATCAAAACGAGCCAAGTCCTTTGCGGAAACGCCCAATTCCTCACCCGATTCACGGGTCTGCTTCAGATCAAAGCTCTGCTCCAGAACGTCATCGATTTTCACTTCGGGCACGCTTCCCTGATCCAAGGCTTCCCGCATACTCGAGCCCGATCCTTCATTCGAATCTCCTGAATCCTCCTGTTCCTCTTCCTGAGGGGGCAGATTTTCTTCCGTACCCGAATCCAACGGCTCGATTTCGGGAAGTCCCGCACCAGACTCCAGGGATTCCACCGCTTGGCCATTCATGGCATCGGAAACCGCACCCATGGAAATCTCTCCGGAAACTTGAGTCGCCGCCTGGTTGGTCACGGCAATGCTCTCGGCCACCACCGGATTGACCGGACGGGGAGCAACCACTCCTGCGCTCGAAACGTCAACCCCCTGCCCTTGCGAAACGGGAATGGTTTGCCCACCCGGTGGGGTGAAGGCAACGGTTGATTCGGTCACGTCCAACTGCATGCCCTGCCCCGGGTTTTCGGAAATTTGGAATTCGGTTCCCCGAACGCCGGCGGTCCCGGTGGCGGATGTGATGATGAGGCTCGAACCCTTGTTGAGTTTCTTGGTCTTGACCACCAAATCTCCCCAATCCAGTTCGATCTCCACTTGGGAAACACTCGGTTCGCCTTCCAAATCCGACACTTTTCTTCCTTTCGGGTCAAAAGGTTCCTGCTCGAAGTTCCCGATTCTCATTTTGGTTCTTTCCTTAAGGGTCAGAAGAGTGCCGTTGGAAAGCAGGATGACCATTCTGCCTCCCGCACCGGCTTGCGCATAATGACCCACCGGCACAAGCGAACCGACCTTGACTTTGGCCTGGAGAGGATTCTTCTCCTGATCGAGGAAGCGGACAGGTTCGAGCAGGTCGACCACAATCACGGCTCCCCGGATATCGTCGCCTTCCGCAGGTTGAGCGTTTGCATCCCAAAGCCAGATGAAATGCGTCAGGACCAAGGTCAGAAAAAATGGAAATCGAGAACTCACCTTCAAAACTGATTTTCGGAGTTAAGCACGATCCAACGAGCCTCGGCATAATCATACGCCAAATGCCGTCCTCTCGTACCCTTGTGCAGATACATCCACGATTGGGTGGAATGCCGATGAAAATAGGGAAAGGTTTCCGAATCCGTCCAACACCATCCGAATCCTTCGGTCCAAAACCAAATGCCCTGAGAATCGGCCGGCAGAACGAACACCCAACCGAGTGCCTCATGCATGGCCCATCCATCGGAATTGGGCAGGTAAAAGGTACCGAACCAAGGACTGTTCCACCAACCCACGCCTGCGGCCATGGGTTGGGCGTCCGACCAACTTGGCCAAGTATCGCTGGCGGGAGTCTCAAAGGAAAGGCTGAACCCATAGCCCACACCCTCTTCGTTGGAAGCGAAGGCGCGGGCGTAGTATTTCGTACCCGGTTTCAAGCCCTGCAGGACCGACGAAAAGCCGGAACCGATCCGATCATCCGAAAGGAACTTCATGATCTTGGAATCCCCTAGTTTCGGTTCGGGAAATTCCGCAACCAAGACACCCCTTTCGATCACCTCCCCAACCCCACCGGCATCCAAAATTTCACCGGACGCACGGGCCGAGAATTCTCCCGCTTGATTCACTTCGAGGGTGTCGACGATCGGACGGAACTCATCGATCACCGAAATGGAAAGGTTCTTGTCCAATGATCCACCGAAGGCATCACTTACCCGGAGATTCAACTCATGGAGGGACTGGTTTTCGAAATCCAAGGATTTTGTGATCGATAAGGCACCGGATGAGCTTACGGCAAAGGGGGAATTCGAAGAATCCCGAATCAGTTCGAACTGATAGGCCCCGACCCCTTGAGGATCATTCGGATCCACTACGCTCAGGGAACCCACCACCGTGCCTGCGGGGCGGTTCTCGGGAACCTCGCTTTGTGAAATAAGCACCTCGACTGGATCCGAGTTGTAAACCACCACCTCACGGATCACCTCCACCGCCGGGTTACCCGCCTCATCGGTGACTCGGTAGGAAAGGGAATAGACGCCCGGCTGAGCGGTATCGACCACTCCGGTCGTTTGAATCCGGTTGGTCAGGTTGCCATCCCGATTGTCCAAGGCCCGAATGCCCGGTTCAACGAAGGGAAGACCCAGGGGATGGCGAATGGACTGCTCCCCGACCAGTTCGATCACGGGGGCAGTCAAATCCTCAACACTGACGACACGCATGAGAGGAACGGCCGCATTTCCGGCCTGATCCATAAACTCATAGACGAGCTGAACCTGCCCCAGGGTTTGACTGTCCACTTGCAGGTTCGAGGTCACCACCCCTTCTCCATCCGCGTTGTCGGTCCATCTGGCTCCCGAATCCGCAAAAGGCTGACCATAGGGGTGCGTCAGGTTCGCATCGCCAATCAATTCGAGTATCGGAGCCACCTCATCCAAATCGACCACTTCCACCAGCATGATTGCCTCGACCGAGGCATCCATCGGATCCTTTGCCTGAATGCGAATGGAAAGAGCCGAAGCCAATTCGAAATCAAGACTTTGCGCAGACCGCAGGGTTCCATTCGAATCCATCAGGAACTTGGCGTTGTCCGCATCACCCACTCCCGCAACCAAATGATAAGTCAGCGGATCCGAATCGGGGTCTTGGGCAAGAACCCTTCCAACCTCCGAACCTGCCGGCAGGTTTTCGATGATCCGGAGAGAGACGGATGCATTCAAATCGTAAGGCGAGCCATTGGGCGGAGTTTCCTCCACGTCCGTGACCTCCACGTAAATTTGAGAATTGGATTGGGACTGACCATCCGAGACCGAGACGGAAAACTCATAGAGGTTGTCGCCCGCGGATGAACCCATGGCCTCGTAATCAGGAGGCTGGATGAAGGACAGTTCGCCGGTCGATGCGTTGATCATGAACTGACCCGCGTCCGGACCGCTCAGCGAATAAATCAGGTTGCTTCCGGAATCGGGATCACTGGCGGAAACGAGGAACACCGAACTGCCGTTGTTTTCCGAGAGAGTGAAGGAGAACGACTGAGGAAGAACGGGCGGTTCGTTCGCGTTGGTCAGAGCGACCGTGAAGTTTCCTTCCACGGTGGCGTTGTACTCGTCTCTAGCCTCCACCCGGACCGCATAGGTCGATGCATTGGATTCGTAATCGAAGGTCACAGCGGTCTTCAGCGTTCCGTTCGATTCCAAGGTAAACAAATTATTATTGGTGTCCCCCACTCCGCTGACCAAACTGTAGCTCAGGGTCGCACCCGCATCCGGATCGGTCGCATTGACCTCGCCCACCACCGTTCCGATCGCTTCGTTCTCAGCAACCATCAGGACGCTAGCCGACAAGTT
>NZLE01000106.1 GCA_002692605.1 Opitutia bacterium | reverse complement strand
GAGCATCATGATTTCCCCCTAGGGGTTTTGGAGGCCACGGGTCGTCTCAAGGATGGGGAAAAGGAAATCCTAATCATGGACGTCGGAAAGGGCGGAGCAGCTCAGAGGGCCGGGCTGATGGTAGGCGATCGTGTGATGATGATCGATGGCAAGACACCGGATGCCTTTTCCAAGAAGACGGACTCCGGATTGGAAGGGCCTCAAGCTCTTTTGGGGAACAGTTTGGATCGCAAATCGTCTTCTTCCAACCCCGTTCTTTCTCTTCGCGTACGAAGGGAATCCGGACAACTGAATCTGTCCGTTGATTTGCCCAAGAGTGCGTCTTTTTCCTTCTCCCGTCCCCTCGCATGCCCGAAGCGAAAGAATTACCTGGCTGAAATCGCCCGTCACCTTGTCGAGGTCCAGGAAAAGAATGGTCGCTGGAAGCCTGGGGTAGGAGGGGATGCGGACGTTTACACCACCGCATTCTGCGGTTTGGTCCTGCTCGCCAACAATGACCCTGCCCACCTTCCCTCCATTAAGCGGGGGATCGAATTCGTAAAGAGAGCAAGCATCGATTCCATCAACCCGGACGACCCGAAAGTCGGCCCCAAGAACTGGCAGACTGCGGCCAACGGAATCTTTCTTGCCGAGTACCAGCTGGCCACGGAAGACAAAACCTACTTCGAGGATCTGAAGACCTGTTGCGATCTGTTGGCCGAGAGAGTCACCGAGAAAGGAACCATGGGCCACCACTACTCCATCCCTTACGGCGGAGGGGGGCTGATCGTAATCAACGTCCAGGCCCATTTGGCTTGGGCCTTGGCCGAAAAGTGCGGGCACCCGATCGATGAAAAGGCCTGGGAGAATTCCTTTTCCGAGGTGAGCAAGTCATTGGACCGCAAGACCGGGGCCTTGGGTTATTCCTCCCGGGCTCCTGGGAGCCCCGACATATCGGCCCGTACCGGTGCCATGGCCACCGCCCTGATGGTGGCCGGGAGGGATACGAAATTCGCCAATTCCCTTGCCGAATCACTCGTCCGTTTCAATGGACGGATGCGCCATGCCCATGCCATGTCCTCGATCGGGTTGATCTTCGGGTTTTCCGGAATCAAGCAAGGTTCTCCAAGGAAGTATTCCGAGGTGATGGAAACTTGGGTTCCTTATCTCGAACTTTCCCGTTTGCCCAGTGGAGGAGCCGCCTTTTTCGGTGGGAAGCGGAACATCGGGGGCGACCAGTACCTGGGACTTCCTTCCATAGGCAACGCCAGCGTGGGTATGATTCTCGCAAGCGCGGAGAACCGGCTCTTCATGCACGGCGGAACCCGGAAGGGTTGGTTCGGCAAAGCCAACTAGGAGTTACCCCATCCCAATCTTTTGCTTGTCATGTCAAAGTACTTTTCAAACGTTCTTATTTTGTTTGTTTTGTCCACCTTTTCAGCTCGGGCGGAAAGCAAAAAGCCAAACTTCATTTTCATTTTGATCGATGATCAGGGATACTATGACCTGGGATGCTACGGGGCGACCGAGGTAAAGACGCCCCGTATCGATGCCATGGCCAGGGAAGGAATCCGCTTTACCGATTATTACGCGGCCGCCCCGATTTGCAGTCCCTCGCGGGCGGGCTTGTTGACCGGTTGCTATCCGCGACGCGTGGGCAATGAAATTTGGGTGCATCGGGCGGATTCCCCAACCGGGATTCACCCTGACGAATTGACCCTTCCCGAACTGCTCAAGGACCATGGCTACAAGACCGCCTGCATCGGAAAATGGCACCTCGGGTTTCACGAACCTTTTCTTCCCCGTAACCAAGGGTTCGACCACTACTTCGGCTTGCTGCACAACCTCGACCCCGTCGAGACGGTCTTTTTCGAGGACAAGGGAGGCGTGCCCCTGATGCGCAACGGCAAGGTCGTGAAGCGTCCGGCGGAGGTCAACGAATTGACCAGAGTCTGCACCGACGAAGCCATTGACTTCATTGAGAGGAACAAGAATGGACCGTTCTTCCTTTACCTGCCCCACACCATGCTGCACGTTCCGCTCGGAGTGAGCAAAGAATTCAAGGGAACTTCCAAGTGGGGCGAATACGGCGATGCCATTCAGGAACTCGATCACAACGTGGGTCGAATGCTTGATTCGCTTAAACGATTGAAAATTGCCGACAATACGCTGGTCATTTATGCATCCGACAACGGACGGGGACCGGGGCGAAATCCGGAACAGAAAATTCGCGGCCGCAAGCTTTCCACCTACGAAGGAGGTATCCGGGTGCCTGCGATCGCTTGGGGACCGGGACTTGGATTGCCTGCTGGGTTGGAATCATCCGCCGTTACCCGCGCCATGGACTGGTATCCCACTTTTGCCACCTTTGCGGGAATCAAGGTTCCCCCAAGCCGTGTCATTGATGGCCGTGACCTTGCCCCCTTGCTGAAGGGTGAAACTCAGTTCGTTCCTGCCCCGGGCATGAAGAAATCGCTCAATGCGGACGTTCCGCTCAGGCGTACTTGGAACCCGGGAGGCGAATGGAAAGAGATCATTCTTAGGCGCGAATACAATGATGCTTTTTTCTATCACGGGAGCCAGGGGGCTTTGTCTGCCGTTCGTTGGCGAAACTGGAAGATGTATTTGAATCCGAGTTTGGAATTGTATGACCTATCCGCGGATCCGGGAGAATCACAGCTCGTCCGCAATCGGGATATGGTTCGAAAATTACGGGGGATGGCGATTTTGTTTCAAGAAGAGATGCAAGCCGATGCTCGTCCCCCCGGCCATGCGAACGACTTGTCGAAAACGGAACCGGACACCGAAGTTTCGAAATCCATCCTGGATCGGCTTCATGCCAAGCTCGACTTGAGTTATGCCAAATACGGGGATCGCACTTTGGAGATGGACCTTTATCGACCCAAGGATTCATGGGGGGCTTTGCCAGCGATCCTTTGCATACATGGGGGAGGATGGGCCAAGGGGAGTCGAAAGAATTACCAAAAAATCGCCCAATCGCTCGCGGTTCGTGGATATCTGACCGCCGCCATCTCCTATCGATTGAGCGGTGAAGCCGCTTTTCCCGCGGCCATTCATGATTGCAAGGCAGCGGTCCGATTCCTGCGGGCTCACGCGGATACCCTCGGCGTTCACCCAAATAAAATTGGCGCGATCGGTTCCTCGGCCGGAGGGCACTTGGCAGCCTTGTTGGCTACCTCGAACGGGATCGGGGAACTGGAGGGAAGGGGAGGCAATGCCAACTTCAGCAGTCGAATTCAGGCCGTGGTGCCAATGGGTGCCCAAACGGATTTTCTTTCCGAGCGTACGCGAGAAGTTTCCAGGGATCGTGCGATATGGAAGCAGTTCATGAACGGTTCTCAAGAGGAGAATCGAAAGCTCTACGGGTTGGCTTCGCCTTTCGAGCATTTGGACAGCGGCGATCCGCCAGTTCTTTTCATAACGGGAGAAATGGATGACGAAAGCACCCGAGCAACCAAGTTCAGAACGCGACTGACCGAGCTTGGCATCGCTTCGGATCTTCGGATCATCGAAGGTGCCCCGCATGGATTTTTGGCGAAGCAGGTTTGGTTTGATCGGATGATCGAAGAGGCGGACAAACATTTCAAGCGGACTCTTAAGTAAGCCATTCGAAGTGTCCCAGAGGATTTCTGTTTCTTGACCTAATTTGATAAGTTAATTCTATTGGATGTAGGATGTTTCGTAGATTCGTACCAGCTTCAGCCCTACTTTTTGCAGTTCTTCCAAGTGTTTTTTCATTGGAGGTATCCGATGGTGAGAAGCTCTTTGCCTTGAGGATAAAGCCCTTGTTTGCCCAGAAATGCATGGCCTGCCATGGAAACGAACCGGAGGAGATCAAAAGCGAGTTTGACATGCGGACTCGCCAATCGCTCATTTCGGGCGGAGAGATTTTTGAGGATGAGGTGGTGATTCCGGGAAAGGGAGCAATGAGCTATCTTTATCGTTTGAGCGCTCGTCTTGAGGAAGACCTGGAGATGCCCCCCAAGGAAGCGGACAAGTTGACCAAGGAACAGACTTGGTGGATTCGGGACTGGATCAACGAAGGCGCTCCTTGGCCGAGCGAGGAACGGGTTGCCCTGATTCAGAAGAAGTATGCCGAAGGGGAACAGGTGCTTACCTCGAGGGCTCTGACCGAGGATTGGCAGAAGCGCCGCTACGAAAGCAAGAAACTTTGGGCTTACCGTCCGCTCAGCGTCGAAAGTGTTCCAAAGGATCAGCATCCCGTGGATTGGTTCGTGAACCGGAGACTGAAGGAAAACGGACTTGAGCCCGCTTCCTCCGCATCCGGCGGGGAGCTTTTCCGGCGACTCTCCTTTGGGTTGACCGGTTTGCCCCCCGATCCCGCCGAGGCAATAAAATTCGAGCGCCAATTCGAGAAATCAAGCGATGTCCTTCTCACCTATCTCGAGAAGTTGATGACCTCTCCTCATTATGGTGAGCATTTTGCCCGTCACTGGTTGGACGTGGCCCGCTATGCGGACTCGGCCGGCTTTGCCAATGACTATTCCCGTCCCAACGCCTGGCGTTATCGAGACTACGTCGTCCGCTCCTTCAATGATGACAAACCTTTTGACCAGTTCGTAAAGGAACAGGTTGCCGGGGATGAGATGGATCCCCAGAACCCCGAAAATCTCGTCGCTACGGGATTTCTGCGCATGGGACCATGGGAACAAACCGGCATGAGTGTTTTCAAGGAAACCAGGCAGCTTTGGTTGGACGACGTGACAGACTCGGTGGGGCAGGCTTTTCTTGCCCATGCCATGCAATGCGCAAAGTGTCACGATCATAAGTTCGATCCCGTTCCGACCCGTGATTATTACGCTATGATGGCCGTTTTTTCGACGACGCAATTTGCCGATCGCAAGGCTTCGTTTCTGTCCACCGAATCCAAGAGGGGTTTTGATTCCTTCACCGAAATCGTTCAATCCAAGATTTCCTCTTACCAACAAGAGGATGTCCGGCTTAAGGAAAAGATGAATCGGCTGAAAAAAGAGGAAACGGGGAGCGCCAAGGTTGGGGACAATGGATTGGATCCGGGCGACGAAGCGTCCCAGTCGAGAATCTTCAAAAACCTTATTCGTCATCGGATCGAGCTGGATCGGGTAGAGCCATTGACCCATGCCGTGTATACTGGGAAGACCATAACCAGAAGAAACGTGCAGGGTCGCCTCGATATGCCGGAGAACCCATGGCAGAAAGGGTATTTTGATCCTGACGTCATTTACACGGCTGGGGACGTTTACTCCGAGGGAGATGCGGTCGCACCCGGTGGGTTGAGCGCCGCGGAATCTTTGGGAAACATGAAAGTCAGGCCTTTTCCTCAAGGAAAAGGAAAGCGTCGTTTGGCCCTCGCCGAATGGATCGTGGACGGAAAAAATCCACTGACTGCCCGAGTATTGGTCAATCGTGTCTGGTCCTGGCATTTTGGCCGGGGAATAGCGGGTAATCCGAATAATTTCGGTGGTACGGGCGAGTTGCCCACGCACCCCGCCTTGCTTGATTACCTGGCGGACTGGTTTATGAAAAACGGGTGGTCGGTGAAAAAGCTTAATCGTTTGATTTTGACTTCCGAAACCTATCGTCGCAGTAGTCGGCATCCAAATCCGAAATCTCTCGATGAAAACGATCCCAAAGGGCAATGGTATGCCCGTTTCCTGCCTCGTCGTTTGGTTGCGGAGGAAATCCGAGATGCCATGCTTGCAGTCAGCGGCGAACTGAATCCCGCTGTGGGAGGAATTCCGGTTCGCCCTGACATTAACTCGGAAGTTGCTCTCCAACCCCGGCAAATCATGGGAGGAACCGCTTCGGTCTATGAGCCTGACCCTCTTCCCGAACAAAGAAACAGACGCACTCTTTATGCGGAGAAACTGCGAGGCTTGCGCGATCCGTTCCTCGAGGCTTTCAATCAGCCCGGTTCCGACCTTTCCTGTGAACTGCGACAATCTTCCACGGTTGCCCCGCAGGCGCTGACTCTCTTGAACGCCGAAGAAGTCCAAGACCGGGCTCTGGCCTTTGCCGATCGCCTCCTGAAAGAGAGGAAGAAGGAATCGACTGTGATTCAGAGAGCCTTTGCGCTTGCCCTCGGGCGTTCCGCTTCTGCGGACGAGCTATCCGCTTGCATCGAACGCTGGAAGCAGGCCACTGCAACGGAGAAAGAAAAGGAACCCGCACCCAAGACCTATTCCCCAAAAATCAAACGTACCGTGATGGCTGAGAAGACCGGGGAACCCTATGACTTTTGGGAAGTTCTCCCAGTGTTCGAATCCTATCAACCCGACCTTCAGGGTAGCGACGTTGATGCAAGAACCCGTGGGCTCGCTCATGTTTGCCTGGTGATCTTCAACTTGAACGAGTTCTCCTATCTTGATTAGATGGAGTTAGAAGCATGAGTCATCAAAAGCCCAATCAAGTCGCTCGCCTGACGCGTCGTGAAGCCCTCTATGGCTTGAGCGGAGGCATCGGTTCGCTCGCCTTTGCCTCCATGCTTCAGGCCGAAGTTCCGAAACTTGGGAATCATCATCCGGCGAAGGCGAATCGTTGCATTTTTCTGATGATGGAGGGAGGACCCTCTCATATCGACACCTTCGACCCCAAACCTGCCCTAGCTCAGCGCCATTTGCAGAAATTCAACCGCAGTGGGGAAAGGGAGAGCGCCATGTCATCGGGTGAGCGATATTTCGTTCGGAGCCCTTTCGATTTTCTTAAGGCTGGTAAGTGTGGGGCTGATTTCTCCTCGGAATGGCATCACTTGAAGGATTTCGCGGATGACATGTGCTTCTACAGGGGATGCCAGGTGGAATCCGTAAATCATCCCACAGCTTGTTATCACGTGAATACGGGTAACCGTTTTGGTGGTGATCCTGCCGTGGGAGCCTGGGTAACCTACGGTTTGGGTACGCTTAACGAGAACCTGCCGGGCTTTGTGGTTCTCCCGCGGACCAGTTACCCGCAAGGTGGCGCCAACAACTGGTCCAACGGTTTTTTGCCCGCTGATTATCAGGGCACGCCTTTAAGGCCTGAGGGGAGTCCTATTCTTGATCTTAATCCTCCCAATGGAATGACTCGTAAGGAACAACGGAGTAATTTGGACCTTCTTGCCAAACTGAACGGCAAGCACTTTTCCGAGCGACCCGAACAGGATGATTTGAGCGCCCGCATGTCATCCTACGAACTGGCTTACCGGATGCAGATGGAAGTACCGGGCATTCTCGATATTGAAGGAGAGACCGAGAAGACCCGAGAGGCGTATGGGATTGGAGACGGCAAGACGGATTCGTTTGGAAGAAAATGTCTTTTGGCCCGCCGTTTGATCGAGAAGGGGGTTCGCTTCGTTCAGGCCTATTCCGGCAATTGGGACAGTCACGACTACATCGAGCGGGCTCATGGGTCACTCATTCGTTCCGTCGACAAGCCCATCGCGGCTCTTTTGAGAGACCTAAAGGAACGCGGTTTGCTTGAGGATACCTTGGTTGTGTGGTGCGGCGAGTTTGGCCGAACTCCGGACAATGGCATAAGAGGAGGAGGAGCGAGCTATGGTCGAGACCACAACCCCAAGGCCATGACGATGTGGTTTGCGGGTGGGGGAACCAAGGCCGGGCATACCATCGGTGCAACCGACGAGATCGGCGCCGAAGCCGTGGACTGCGTCCATCACATTCGGGACGTTCACTGCACATGGTTAAATTTGCTCGGACTCGACGACAACAAGCTGACTTACTTTCACGCCGGCCGGCACAAGCAGCTCAGCCAGTTCGGCGGCGAGGTCATTGGGGACCTGATTGCCTGAAGTTGGTCTGGGCGAACCTTCCGACAAGTTTTCCAAGGACCCCAATCGAAGATGGCTTTTTCCGCGAAATGAGTCATGATCCCAAGGTTTTTATGAAAACCTTGCCGATCTTTTCATTCACTCTTTCGTCAATCGCCTGCTGGCTCTCGGGTCATGAACCCGTACCGGCAAAACCCTTTGAGAACATTCATGCCCACCAATCCCTCGAGGCTCATTCCCATCTCGGCTGGAGCAGTCATTACTTTTCGGAGGGCCGCGATGCCTTGAATGGAAGATCACTTTGGAGTGGAAGTCTGGAAGCAGGATATGATCATTTTTCCCTTGGAGTATGGTATGGTCAGGATTCAGATCAGTCCTACCGCGAATGGAAGTACAGTTTGGCGGTCAGTCAGAGTTTTTCGATGGTTGACGCCTACGCCGGTTTTACCTACGTCTCCTTGCCCGGTGAAGGAGGTTCGGACAGAGAGTGGTCCGTGGGATTGTCCTCCGACAGTCTGCCTTGGGGAATGGAGTCCGCCTTCGAGGGCTATTATTCGGCGGAGGTCAAAGGATCCTTTTTCGAATGGAGCAATCGAAAGGCCATCCAACCCGCGGAGGATCTGGAAATCTCCATTGCCGGAGTTTTCGGATGGAACGAGGGTTACGTTGAGGATGGGCACAAAGGGCTTAACCACTTTGCTCTCCGCTTGGGCTCTCATCATGCCCTCAAGAGCGGTTTTTCGCTTGTCGGACACCTTGTCCAAAGCTGGGCGATCGATCGAGATTCTCGATATGGCGGAGATCAAAACCTCAAGGATCTCTTCGATTTTGGAATCGGACTGGAGTATGAGTTTTAGAATTTCCTTCCATTCGAAGGAAACCGTTGCCATTCCCTTCTAGCGGGTTTTTAAGGTACTCATGCAGGAGAAGCCCAATATCATATTCATCATTACCGACCAGCAGCGGTTCGATACCATTGCCGCCTTGGGAAATGCTCATATGGACACTCCGCACATGGATCGTCTGGTCAGGGAGGGCGTCTCCTTTGACAATTGCTTCATCACCGCTGCCTCCTGCGCTCCCGCCCGGGCAAGCCTCTTCACCGGTTACTATCCCCATACGACTGGAATTTACAAGAATGCGGATTCTTGGAAAAGGTCATGGATCGAACAATTCGCCGAGGCCGGATACCGTTGCGTTAACGTCGGCAAAATGCACAGTTATCCCTATCACACTCCACTCGGTTTCCACGAGCGGTACGTGGTCGAGAACAAAGACAGGTATTTGGAGGAGCGCTTTTACTTCGACGAGTGGGACAAGGCTCTCAAAGCCAGGGGCTTGGTCAAGCAGCAACGTGAGCTCTACCGCAAAAGAAGCGATTATCAGGAAGCCTTGGGGGCCTTTGACTGGGAGTTGCCTGAGGATATGCATCCTGACTTTTTCGTCGGGGACACGGCCACTTGGTGGCTGGATGCCTACCCCAAGACCGAACCTCTCTTTCTGCAGATCGGATTTCCCGGTCCTCACCCTCCCTATGATCCGATTCCGCGCTACACCGAGCCTTATCTAAAGAAAGATTTGCCTCTCATGGAAGTGACTCAGGAGGAGCTTGACGGACTGCCCGAACCTCTCAAGGGACTCAGAAAGCACAACCATGAAGTGGACCATGATTCGGTGGTTCTGGACTTGGAACCAAGTCGCGAACAGAGGCATCGTCAGCGGGCCTACTACCTTGCCAACGTCACCATGATTGACGAAAAGATCGGGGAGATCCTGAGCGCCTTGGAAAAGCATGGTTACCTGGAAAATGGAATCGTGGTGCTCTGTTCCGATCATGGGGATTGCCTGACCGATCACGGTCACAGCCAGAAATGGACTATGTACGATCTCATCACCCGAGTGCCCATGGTGGTTTGGGCTCCGGGAAGATTTGAGGGCGGTCGTTCGATCGAAGGGCTTTGCCAGCACATGGACATCGGTCCCGCTCTGATGGAAATTGCCGGACTCGAGGTATCCAAATCCCTCGAAGCGCAATCCCTTCTTCCCGCCCTCAAGGGAGAACCCTGGACTCCACGGGAGTTCGTGTATGCCGAACAGATCAAGGACGCAATTCTCACTGATACGGAGTTTATGAGTATGATTCGAAGCCGTGAGTGGAAATTGGTGCATTTCCTGGGAATGGACTGCGGTCAACTGTTCAATCTCTGCGAAGATCCCGATGAAACCAACAATCTCTGGGACCATCCGGAGGCTCTGGAGATCAGGCGAAGACTTCTCGATCAACTTCTGGAATGGCACATAGACAGTCAGGTGAAAACCCATGACTGGGCTTCCGAATGGAGATAACCTAAAACCTCAATGAAAATGATGAAAAGCCAAATATTCCGAATATCCACCTTATTTCTAATGTTTTGTGGAGAGGTTCTCAGCGGACAGAGTTATCCCACCGCGGGAAGTGTCGAACGTTTGGATCCCCGAATGAACCAGCTTGTGCCCAAAGGGGCGAAGATCGAAGTTCTTGCCGAGGGTTACGTGTGGTCCGAAGGTCCGGTCTGGGTATCCAAGGGAGACTTTCTGCTTTATTCGGACGTACCCACCAACAAAGTCTACAAGTGGAAGGAAGGCGAGGGAGCAAGCGTCTATTTGAATCCGTCCGGATACACGGCGAAAAACCCGAGGGGAGGGGAATCGGGATCCAACGGGCTGCTCTTGGATGCGAGGGGAAACTTGATTCTTTGCCAACATGGAGACCGGCGGGTTGCGAGGATGTTGACCCCCACTTCCAAGCCGAGTTCGCGATTTGAAACCTTGGCGGGCGCATTTCGGGGCAATCGCTTCAACAGTCCCAACGATTTGGTCTACAACCGTAAGGGCGAGCTTTATTTCACCGATCCGCCCTATGGTTTGGTCAAGAAGGAAAAGGACCCCAAGAGGGAAATTGATTTCCAGGGAGTTTATCTCCTCCGTAAGAATGGAAAAGTCGATTTGGTCACCAAGGAATTGGAGCGCCCCAACGGCATCATTCTTTCTCCGGATGAGAAGACCTTGTACGTCGCGAATTCCCATGGTCCGCGTCCCATATGGATGTCTTTCGATCTCAAGCCAAATGGTCTCGTCAAACAGGGGAGAGTCTTTTTCGATAGCACGTCCTACCGTGGAAAACATCCGGATCGTCAGGGTGGAAACGACGGAATGAAAGTGGACAAACAGGGGAACTTGTGGGCTACCGGTCCAGGGGGAGTCTTGGTCTTTTCGCCAGAGGGTGATCATCTTGGGACTATCCTGACTGGTCAACGCACCGCCAACTGCGCTTTCGGAGACGATGGGTCCACACTATACATGACTGCCGATATGTTCTTGATGAGAATCAGAACTTCGGTCACCGGTTTGGGTTTCTAAGCGGGTTTGCGCTTCCGCTTCATTCCGTGAAATCCCTAGTACTCACCGAACCTAAGGTTCTCCGAATTCAAGAGAGCCCGACTCCGGATTTAGCGGCGGACGAGGCGCTGATCCGGGTTAAGGCCTGTGGCATCTGCGGAAGCGACGTACATGGATACGACGGTAGCAGCGGCAGACGAATTCCTCCGCTGATCATGGGGCATGAGGCCGCCGGAGTGATTGAAGGCATGGGGGCGAAAGTCGAAGGTTTTTCTCTGGGGGATCGAGTGACCTTCGATTCCACTGTGTATTGCGGAGAGTGCGAATATTGCCTGGAAGGAAAAGTCAACCTATGTGATCGGAGAATGGTTTTGGGAGTATCCTGCGGAGAGTACCGAAGGCACGGCGCTTTCGCCGAGTACGTCGCGGTTCCCTCACGCATTCTTTACAAGTTGCCCCCCAGTTTGCCCTTCGAGCATGCCGCCATGATTGAGGCGGTCTCGGTTGCGGTTCATGCGGTTGGACGGGTCAAGTTTCAACCTGGAGACGCATCGGTTGTGGTGGGAGCGGGAATGATCGGTCTGCTTCTCGTGCAAGCGGCCCGGGCAGCGGGATGCGATCGGGTGATTGCGGTGGATCTGGATAAGGATCGTTTGAAATTGGCCAAGGAGTTGGGAGCAACGCAAAGCATCAACCCCCTTGAATCGGATACGATCGAAACCATTCTTGGGGCGACCGCAGGACAGGGAGCTCGGGTTTCCTTCGAAGTGGTTGGCTCCACTCCCACGGTGGAAACCGCAATTCAGGCGACCCGCAAGGGTGGGGCGGTGGTTTTGGTTGGGAATTTGGCGCTACAAGTCGAGTTTCCCCTCCAATCGGTGGTGACTCGTGAGATTACGCTTTTCGGAAGTTGCGCATCCGCGGGTGAATATCCCAAGTGCATCGAACTGATGGACAAGGGAGCCATCAAGGTATCTCCTCTGATTAGCGCTCAGGCTACGCTTGAGGAGGGAGCCGAGTGGTTTGACCGTCTTTATGCGAAAGAGGCAGGGTTAATGAAGGTGATCCTTCAACCATGAGCGAATGCCTCGAAGTCGGGCTTCCGTAGAAGGAATTCAAACTAGGGGTATTGACAATGGTCGTTGTTGTAATGGGCGTATGCGGATCGGGTAAAAGCACTTTGGGGAAAATTTTGGCCGAAAGACTGAAGGTTGATTTCTTGGAGGGTGATGATTTTCATTCTCCGGCCAACCTCGCGAAAATGTCGAGGGGAGAGCCATTGACTGAATCCGACCGGGCTCCCTGGTTGTCGGAAATTCGCAGAACCTTGGATCGGTATTTGAACGATGACCGGGGAGTTGTGCTCACTTGTTCGGCCCTTACCCGCAAAAGCAGGCTGACTCTGGGTGTGGAGAGGACGGCCGTCCGCCTGATTCACCTGCACGCTCCTCAATCGGTTTTGGAAAAAAGGATGGCTCGGAGAAAGGATCACTTTATGCCGGGAAGCCTCCTGCAAAGCCAATTGGAAACCTTGGAAATTCCGGGGAACGAGGAGGCTCTTCGAATCGACGTTTCGGATTCCACCGAATTCGCCATCCAGTCCGTTCTTCGAGACTTGGAGAACCGCTGATTTGCAGGCTAGGAGAAAAGCGTCTCTTGGCTGTTTGCGCCACAAGGGAGCATCTTCCCACCTTGCCATGCGGGAAACCACTTCCCGTCCATCCATCGACTGACTCGGTACAGGGTGGCGAAGTTAAAGGAGGGAGCCGGGCCTCCCTGTCCACCTACCACTTCGGCTCCTCTACGGACATTGTCCTGCATCCAGGAAGGCATCCGCAGATGAAAGGGATTTCTTTTCAATTCACCCTCATGATGAGACAAGGCTCCCAGTAAATCCGCCACTTCTTCGGTCGAACTTTCCACGAGTAGATTGGGGGCGGGCATTTGCCCCCAATATTCGGTTTCCACCAAAAAGGGATTGAAATCCCTCTGGTTCCGCAAGACGTCCAAGGTAAGTAGATGTACGCCCAGGTGGGTCTGATTCCAATCATGAGAGTTCGGAAAAAAGAGGAGCGTCGGATTCCATTTTTCGAAGATTTCCGAAAGTTGGCCAACCTTTTGTGTCCAGGAGTCCGGTTCTTCCAGCCGGTTGGCAGGAGTCACTTTTTCCAAACCTTGTTCACCGATTTGCTGGAGCTCGAAACCGATCCACTCGCAGGCCTTGCGCAATTCCTCGAGCCTCGCCATCCTACGTTCCACTTTGCTTCCGAGCGTAATGGCTACGTTGACGATCTTGAAGCCGGCCTCTCTGAGGAGCCGGATCGGTAAGCCACCCACGATGCATTCGTCATCCGGGTGGGGAGAAAGGATCAGGGCGACGGGCGCCGAGGCTTCGCTGGCTCGGACCGAAGGGGGAGAGAAGCCTCCGTAGGGAAGCGCATTTCCCCGCTCAACGAGATCCAGAAAGGATTGGGCATACTTGAGGTAGGGATTGTCGGATCGGTTTGCCATGGAAACCCAAAGGATAAGACCGTTCCGACTCATGGGGAAGAAAAACCTTCCCTTATGACAAAGTTTTGCCTTTTTCGGTATTCTTGGCCAAGAGTCGAACTGAGGCTTGTCCCAAAGAGAATCTTGGGCATAATGTTTGAGTTTATCCCATACTTCTCATGCGTGTTATCTTTCAAATCGTCTTTTTACTTCTTTTCGTCCAGTTGGTCTGGGGGAAAATTCTTGAGGTCGGAGAAGGTGAAATGCCCGAACTCTCCAATGAATCATCGGCCTTCAGGGGCAAGATTCTCAGCGAGGAGTACCTCGGGCATACTTGGGTGACTTACCCGCATGTGGAAAACCCTGCGAGTTTGGACATTGATCCCATGGGGCGTGTTTTTGTCGCCGAAGCTCACCGATTTAACCTCGGAGTGCCCGATTTGCGAAGCAATCGTCATATGATTCAGGATGACTTCAAGTCGATCACCACCGATGATCGCTTGAAGATGTACCAGAAGTTTCAGGACAAACGTCCTATGGATTGGTACGCGCAGTATCCGGAACGTCTGATTCTTCTCGAAGATCGTGACGGAAACTACGTGGCGGATCATCGAAGCCTTTTTTCCGATGCCTTTGACGAGCCTTTGGACGGGATTGGCTTTTCGCTCCTTGCGGAAAGGGAAGCGGTTTATTTCACATGCATTCCCGCGGTCCGTAAACTCACCGACGCGGATGGGGATGGAATCGCCGAGGGCAATGAAAAAATCGTGGAAGGCTTTGGCGTTCGCGTATCCTTCACTGGGCATGACCTTCACGGCATTATCCGAGGGCCTGACGGACGTCTCTACTTTACGGTGGGAGATCGGGGATATCACGTTATGGACGGTCAGGGCGAGATTCAGGCCGCCGCCGGAAAAGGAGCGGTCTTTCGATGCGATTCCGACGGATCTAACTTCGAAGTCTACGCCATGGGATTGCGAAACCCTCAGGAACTTTCATTTGACGATCACGGAAACCTTTTCACTTTCGACAACACTGGTGATATAGGGGACGACTTCGGCCGTGTGGTGTACGTGCTGGACAACACGGACTCGGGTTGGGACATGTCTCACCAATCGGCCCATCAGTACGTACGCGATTTGGATTGGGGGGACTTTCACGTTTCCAAGTCGGTCTGGGTTGGAGAAAAAATGTACGACACCTTCAGTCCCAGCGCTCCGCAATGGGTCTTCCCTCCGATTGGTCATGCGGGCAGCGGGCCCTCCGGAGTTACCCGACTGACCGGGACTTCGGTGCCCGAAAGTATGAGGAACGCCTTCCTTCTCACCGACTACCGTGGCGCTGCAACCAAGTGCCAGTCTTTGGTGATCAAGTTGCGACCCGACGGATCCAGTTTCAAGGTCTTCAACGTTGATCCCCTTGTGGAAGGGTTGGCGGCATCGGACGTGGAGCTTGGCTATGATGGAAACCTTTATTTCGCCGATTATGGGGGAGGTTGGTCCGCCAACCGGAACGGCACCATTCAGGTTTTGCGACCCGTTGACGACAAAGCCAGGAGAGACGGGGCCGAGACGGCCCGAATGTTNGAAANGGGTTTTTCCCANCGCTCCATTGCGGAACTCGAGAGCTTGCTTGACAGCGCCGACCAACGAGTTCGACAGGAAGCCCAATTCGCTCTCGTGGGAAAGGGTATTGAATCTCTGCCCACGCTAATTGAACTGATCGAGCAAGAGAAAGAGTTCGCCCTTTCTTCACTGCATGGCGTTTGGGCATTGGGTCAACTTTTCCGGGCAGGTTTCGAGGAAGCATCCGATCCTATTCTTTCCGCCTTGCAGAGCGAACAGGTCGAGATCCGTGCAAATGCCGCCCGTGTTGCGGGTGACGTCGGAATCGTGGAAGCCAGAGATCTTTTGATTTCGTCCCTTGAGGATGAATCCAACCGGGTTGTGTCACTGGCGGCGATTGCCTTGGGGCGAATTTGCAAACCAGGTGACCGAGAAGCGGAACGTGCTTTGTTTGAAGCGGTCGGAAGAAACCAAGGTTCCGGTTTTGAGGTTGGACTGAGGCATTCCTTCCTTTCCGCGCTGTCCCGCATTTCCACAGCGGATAGTTTGTCCGAGGTTGCCTCTTCCGATTCATATGAGAGGAGATTGATGGCGGTTTTGATTTTGCGTCGTTTGGAGCACGAAGATCTGGCTCTTTACTTGAAGGATGCTCATGATTTGGTGAGGTACGAGGCGATTCGCGCGGTCTACGATACCTCCGCATTGACCTCTCCTGCGGGGTCGAAACTCCTTGCCGTGGATTTGGATGATTTGCCTGTCTATTTGCAAATTCGCATCCTTTCCGCTGGGTTTCGCTCTCAAGGGACGGATGGGGCCCGTTTGCTGATAAAGGCTGCCGCCGATTTGGATTTGGATGATGAAACCAGGCTCTTCGCCCTGAGGGCATTGGGCAGATGGTCCGACCCCCCGCAATTCGATGCGGTCTTGGGTGATTATCGTCCCATGGAAGCATCGGATCTTGAACTGACTTCGATTTCCGATGGATTGCGATCGGGTTATCTGGAGTTCCTGACGAAGGAAAAGAACGCCAAGCTTGCGTCTCTGGGCACGGACGTCGCGAAAATTCTTGGCATCGAGCTAGACCCTGATCTGCTTCGTCAGCAAGCGGTGGAAGCGGAACTTGCCTCTTCCGTTCGAATCTCTTGCCTGATGACTTTGGCGAATTTGGGGTTACGGGAGGATGACGAGTTCTTTCAGTCTCTTCTTGAGGATGAAACGGATGCAATTCGAGCTTTCGCCCTCAAAGTGTGTTTTGAAAGGGAACTGGACGGTATGGAGGCTTTCGCTCTCAGGGCGGTCAATGATGAAACCCCTGCTGTCGCCCGGGAAGCCATCCGACAGCTTGGCGAAACCCTGCCGGAAAAGTTGATCGAATTTTGGGAAAACCGTGAGCTCGAGTTACGCTCGGAACTTTGGCTCGACCTCTACACCGTAATGACTTCGATTGACCATGCCGAGGCCAAGCAGGTGGCTGCGACCTATGCCGCCGGCGACCCTGGCCGGGTGCATGCTTTGAGCCTGAATGGAGGCGATCCCTCGGCGGGCGAATTGGTGTTCAGAAACCAAGGCGCTTGTCTTCAATGTCACAAGATCGATGGTCAGGGTGGAGTCCAAGGACCTGAACTCAGCTTGGTCGGAGATCGATTGGATGCGGAGAAACTTCTCGAGTCGCTGGTCAACCCGAGCGCTGAAATTACCCCGGGATACGGCTTGTCCAACGTGGTTCTCAATTCGGGGACCGCTTTGGTCGGACGACTTGCTTCTGAAAAGGAGGATGAAGTGACTGTAATTACCCCGGACGGGGCGACCCATGAAGTCGACAGAAATGAAATCGCCGCCATATCACCCCCCATTTCCGCCATGCCTCCGCTTGGCTTGACTTTGCCCCCGATGGAGCTTCGCGATCTGATTTCCTATCTTTCCGACCGCAACCAAAAAAGTCTCAAACTTGCCAGGAAAAAGCTCAAGCATGGCAAGGAGAAGGGCGAGTAACTGGATGAGGTAGAATCGGAGGAGTGAAAACTCAATTCGCGCCGGAGCGCCATTGTGACGGAGTTTGCCCCACCTTCCTTCGAAACCATCTCGAAAAGTAATTGGGGTCCTGAAACCCGCAGCGCCAAGCAACCTCAGCGATTGGCCGATCCTTTTGGAGGAGAAGTTCGAAGGCCTTTCGCTGCCTCTTTTCATCGAGAAGAGTACTTAGGTTCAAACCCGATTCACTACGGATCTTGCGGTTGAGAGAACTAAGGTCCTCATTCATCAGAAGCGCGATTCGCCCAGGAGAGGAAACCATCGAGGGGCAGTTCTCGATGGTTCGTCGGGCCGCTTCGGTTTGAGGATGCACTTTTCTTTGACCAGGTCGCTCATTCGACAATTCCATGTGGAGAAGAGAAAAAAGGTGGAGGGTTTTGGAAGCTCCTGAGATGGAACCGCTCGGTCCGAAGTCAGCGGTTCGCATCATCAGATTCAGCGCGCTCTCGATTTCCGATAGGGATTGGGTGGAAAGAATTCGAATCATAGGTCTCGACGCCAGTGGTCTTTTCTCCTTGAAATCCATGACAAGTGAAAGGGGCGAGGCTTTCATCGATTTTCGAAAGCCATGGATGGCGCGAGCTGGTAGATAAAGGAATGATCCTCTGCGAACCGGTATGGATTCGGACCCAAGAATTTGCACCCCGTGACCTCTTAGGTAAAGTAGAAACTGTGAATGCTTATGATGATGATCTTGGACTTGATCGCTCCTTGCGGTATGGCGATGGTGAGCGAAACGTAGAATGGAGTGCCCCGGGATGGAAATCCTCAAGTTTTCCAAAAAGAGTGGTTGAAAGTTTTTCACCTAGACAAAAAAATTGTCTGAAAAATGCTAAAATTGCAAGAATTGTCCTAACGGCGCTCGGATTTTTCTGATAAGATGTTGCGATGATCAGCGATCCCGAACAATTGAAACCCTCCACTTGCTGGTCGGAGACCGTTTGGAGTACAAGCCGTGAGGAAGACTTGATCGATACTTCATCCTCACCTCGTCTTTGCGTAGCCGCCTTATTGCCCTTTAAGAAAGGGCAACCGGATTGGCGAAGTTTCGAGCGCATGCTGAGGTGGATGACCCGTTGCTCCGAGGTCTTCGGTGTTGAAATCACTTTCGTTCTCAATGCGGATACGGGGTATGTCTTTAACTTAAGCGAAGCGTTGTATGCCGAAGTGATTACCCGCTTTCGAGCCCTCTATCCCGACGCCTCCTTCGTAAGCGGGGTGACTGCGGTCGAGGCGCACCCCAATGACTTTCGCGCATCCTGCTACCCCCCCCACCTTGAGATCGCCCAAGCCCACGCTCCCTGCGAAGTGATGATTATGACCTCACAGGCCCTGAACGCATTGAATCCCGAAAGCAGAAGGGACGCATATTTTGAGATTGCCGAAAGGATTGAGGTTCCCGCTCTGGTTCATGCCCTCGAACCCGCCTTCGTTCCCTGGGCAACCCCTTTCGAACCCTGGTTGCTTCACGAACTGGCCAGCCATGATAAGTTCGCGGGTGGTAAGATTTCCACTCTCGACGAACCTCACTTTCTGTATTGGGCTTCGATGAGTCGTGATCTTGGTTTGAATTTTCTTCCCCACAGTGGCGACGATTTTGGGATCGCATCGGCCATCCGTATGGGTTTGCCGCTCTTGATCGGAGCCGGAGTTTCCGCCTGTCCTCTCATCTGCGCCGCAAAAAAATACTGGAGAAAGGCAGATTTTGATTCCCGAGTGTACAAATTGTTCGAAGCCTTCCAGTCTTTGGAGGATTCGGTCTTTCGTTTGGACGAAAAGGGCAGCGCCGCGGGGTACAAGCAAAGCACCGCTGAGATTCTCAGAATGTTGGGAGTCATCGACACGGCCGAAATCCATCCGGATTGTCCTGATTTGCGCATCGGAGACGAGCAAACCCGCATGAGGGAGGCTCTGCTGCGTCCCATGCGAATCGCAGAGCGCATGAACATACCCTTTTATTCCTTNGCCTCATGACCGCTCAACCTCTTAAGGATTTTTCCCGTCTTTGTATTCACACCATCACCACGAAAGGTTGGGAATTGGAGGAAGCGGTCGATCNATATGGCGAGGCTGGAGTTTCCGGAATCACCGTTTGGCGGCAATGGCTCGAGGGACGTAATCCGGCGGAAGCCGGCCAGCGAATCCGAGCTGCGGGTATTGAGGTGGTCTCCCTGTGCCGAGGAGGCTTTTATCCGGGGTTGGAGGAAAAATCCCGGGAAGAATCGGTCGAGGATAACAAACGGGCCATTGAGGACGCCGCCGCACTGGGAGCGCCTTTGGTGGTTTTAGTCTGCGGTGCGGTGCCCGGTCAGTCTCTGGTCGAGTCTCGAAAGCAAATTACCGATGGCATTGCCTCCACTCTTCCTCTCGCGGAATCCCTTGGGGTCAAGCTGGCCATCGAGCCTCTTCATCCGATGTACGCCGATGACCGCTCGGCCATCAATACTTTGGGAACCGCCAATGAGATTTGCGATGAATTGAACCATCGTCTGGTGGGCATTGCCTTTGACGTTTATCACCTTTGGTGGGATCCGGATTTGGAAGGACAGACCCAACGGGCCGCCGATGCCAACCGTCTTTTCGCTTACCATGTCTGCGACTGGATGACCCCCACCTCGGACTTGCTCAATGATCGCGGGCTGATGGGAGAGGGTTGCATTGATCTTCGAGGAATCCGTGGCATGGTCGAAGGCGCCGGGTTCGATGGCATGATCGAAGTGGAAGTCTTTTCCAACCGCTGGTGGGAGAAACCCACCGCGGAATTTTTGGAGGCGATTCAACAAGCCTATTTGCAACATACATAACTATGAAAGAATACAAACTGGGAATCATTATGAACGGCGTCACCGGACGTATGGGGACCAATCAGCACCTGATTCGTTCGATCTGCGCCATTCGCGATCAAGGCGGGGTGCGGATCTCTCCTGACGAAGTGATCACGGTCGACCCGATCCTTACGGGAAGGAACGAGAACAAGCTGAGTGACTTGGCTGAACGGACCGGCGTCAAGCGCTGGACTACAAACCTTGAGGAGGCCTTGGCCGATCCCAACAACCAGGTCTTTTTCGATGCAAGTTCCACCCTTCATCGGGCCCGGTTCGTGGAGATGGCGGCCAAGGCAGGCAAAGCTGTTTATTGCGAGAAACCAACCGCGGTGACCACGGATGAGGCTCTTCGCCTTGCCAAACTCTGCGAGGATGCGGGCGTCAAGAATGGAGCGGTGCAGGATAAGCTATGGTTGCCCGGCATCCGCAAGCTCAAGACCCTGATCAACCAGGGCTTCTTCGGGGAGATTCTTTCCGTTCGCGGAGAGTTCGGATACTGGGTATTCACCGGTCACGACGAAGACCAGCCCGCTCAGCGTCCGAGTTGGAACTACCGAAAGGAAGACGGAGGGGGAATCATGATTGATATGCTTTGTCACTGGCGGTACCTCGTGGACAACGTTTTCGGTCCGATCAAAAGCATTTCCTGCAGGGGAGCCACTCATGTCGCAGAGCGAGTGGATGAGCAGGGTCATCGCTACCCATGCACCGCGGATGATTCCTGCTATGCCACCATGGAGTTGGAAAACGGCGTGATTTGCCAATTCAACAGTTCCTGGACCGTACGGGTCCGTCGGGACGATCTTTTTGTGATGCAGGTGGATGGCAGCAAGGGTTCCGCCGTGGTCAACCTCCGCGGGTGCCAGACGCAGGGGCTCGGAGTGACTCCCAAACCGGTCTGGAACCCCGATATCGAGCAACCGATCGATTTTTTCGAAGGATGGTCCGAAGTGCCCGATGCCACTCTCTACGACAATGCCTTCAAAATTCAATGGGAACTCTTTCTCCGTCACGTCGCCCTGGACGAACCCTTTCCCTACGATTTGCGTTCGGGGGCCAAAGGGGTGGAGTTGGCGGAATTGGGAATCCAATCTTGGGAGGAACGAAGATGGATCGATTTGTGAACCGTTTTTTTCTTCTTCCGAGTTTGTTCCTTTGTTCCTTTTCCGAGGTTTGGTCGGACAAGGCAAGCTTCGATCTCCTTTCCATGGAAAGGCCAAGGATTCTGGCCAAAGCCAAGACCTATCTTTCGGAGAAACCGCGGACCGTCACCGCCGACCGTTGCGAGCGGAGTGAGGGGGATGCTCATGACTTTTATTCGGAGGGCGATTACTGGTGGCCCAATCCGGAGGATCCGGACGGTCCCTACGTTCGAAGGGATGGGGAGACCAACCCCGCCAATTTCATTGCTCACCGACAGTCCATGATCCGTTTGAGCGAGTTGATGGGAACCTTGGTTTCGGCTTACCTGATCACGAAAGAGGAAACCTACGCCAGCAAGGCCGTGACGCACCTGCGCGCATGGTTCGTGGAACCCAAAACCCGGATGCGTCCGAGCCTGCTCTACGGGCAGGCGATCAAGGGAAAACACACCGGGCGAAGCATCGGGATCATTGACACGCTTCACCTCGTCGAAGTTGCACGGGGCGCTAAGATTCTCTGCGCCTCCCCGTCCTTCGCGGTTGCCGATCAAAAGGCGGTCAAGGCTTGGTTCGGCGATTATCTGGATTGGATCAATTCCCACGAATACGGATTGAAGGAAAAGCTACATCCGAACAACCACGGCGTTTGCTGGTCCCTGCAGGCATCCGCCTTTGCCGACTTGGTTGGCAAGGAAGAAGTTCTGGCCTGGGTACGTCATCAATTCAAAACGGTTTATCTGTCCGAGATGATGGATGAGCTGGGCCGTTTTCCCGCCGAACTCAAACGAACCAAGCCCTACGGCTATTCGCTCTTCGTGATTGATGCGATGGCGGGAGTTGCCCAAATCGCATCATCCGAAACGGAGGATCTTTGGACCTTCTCGACCGAGAACGGAAGGAGTATGGCAAAGGGGATGGCGTTCATCTATCCTTACGTCATCGACAAGGGGAGTTGGCCTTTGCAACCAGACGTCATGTACTGGGAGGACTGGCCCGTCCGTCATCCCAGTCTTTTGTTTTCGGGAATCCGATTTGGCAAGCCTGACTATCTGGATGCATGGGAAAGCCTTGAGGCGGATCCTCGCACTTATGAAGTCCTGCGTAACCTGCCGCTCCGTCACCCTTTGCTCTGGGTTCCGCCCACCTGATCTCTCTCCAATTATTTCCCTAATGAACCGCAAAAGGATTTACAGCTGTCTACTTAGACCTAGAGTTATAACGACAAAGGATTTGTCTCCTTTTTACGCTGCCGTAAGATTATGAAAATGTACCCAAGCCTCACCCAACGCTTGCTTAGCTTGTTTATCGTATCCGGTTCTCTGTTGTTTGCCCAACAGGGAGATCAGAAAGAAAAGCAAAAGGATTTGCTTTCCTCCTTGAATTGGAAGCGTTGGTCGCCGGAAGTCGTTCCATTGTACACCCCGGAAGAATCTTTATCCCGGATTCAGGTTGCCCCCGGTTTCCGAGTGGAACTGGTTGCTCATGAACCGATGATCAAGGATCCGGTGTTCGTTGATTGGGATGATCAGGGAAGAATGTGGGTCGGCGAATTACGAACCTACATGATGGATCTGGACGGAAATGGGGAAGGGGAGCGATTGAGTCGGGTGATGGTGCTTGAAGACCTTGATCGGGACGGTGTGATGGACAAGGCGACGCCTTTCCTCGAAGATATGGATAACGTCCGCAGTCTCGCTTTCGTCGATGACTCGGTTTTAGTCGTGGAGACCGGAGGTTTGTGGTTGTGCCGGGACAACGATGGCGACTTGCGTTGCGACGAGCGGAAAAAACTCATCGATTTCGCCACTGCGGCTTCCGACAACATCGAGCATGCGGAGAATGCCCTGCATTTCGCTCTCGATAATTGGATGTACAATTCGAAATCATCCCGAAAGTTGGCCTGGAGGAAGGGCAATCTCATTGAAATGCCCGCCAAAGCGCGTGGACAATGGGGCATGAGTTCGGATGCCTATGGGAGGCTTTTTTACAATCACAACGGCCAATGGTTCGAGACGGACTGGGCAAGCTATGATCGCCAATGGCCGGCCAAGGGAGATTCCGTTAAGGCTCCCACCAACCGGGTTTTTGGGATTCGTCCGAACACTGCCCTCAATCGCAATTACCGACCCGGTAGGATCCTGGAGGACGGTCGGGTGGCAAGCGTCACCTCGATCAGCGGTTTGGCGGTTCACAGTCATGGCGCGTATGGTCAGGAGTGGGAAGGGGCGATATTCTCGATGTCTCCGGGAACCAACACCGTGGGAGCCTTTCTGCCCGAAAAACCCTTCCCATCCTCGGATAAATACCTGCATAATACCTATCCCGACGCAATCTGGAAGGAGCGGGAATTTCTTGCCAGCACCGACGAGCGCTTTCGTCCGGTCAATGCATCGATGGGACCGGATGGTTGCCTGTATCTGGTCGATTTCCACCGCGGAGTTATTCAGCACAAACGCTTTCTGACCTCATATCTCCGCCGACAGTCCGCCGAGCGTGAATTGGACAAGCATATCGGACTGGGCAGGATTTACCGGATCGTTCCGGAGAATTACAAAAGGGTTGATCCGCCTGAGAATTCGGTCGCCGGTCTTTCCCATCCATACCTTTGGTGGCGCTTGCGTTCCCAAAAACAAATCGTTGAGGGAGATCGCCAGGACTTGGCGAACTCCGTCCGCAAGCTGGCCGAGAACCCGAAGGCTCAACCGCATGCCCGCGTCCATGCCCTTTGGACCTTGGCGGGGTTGGGAAATCTTAAGGAAAGCACCGTTCGTCAGGCGATCGATGACGGGGATTGGTTCGTAAGCATGACCGGACTTCGCTTGGCAGGTGAATCCAAGGGAGTCGCTGATTTCTTTCCCGACGAATTCAAGCCCGATGCCCAAAAAGTGGAGAAACGTTCCGATGCTTCCCGGACACTAGTTTCCTATGCCGGACTAGTGGGCAAATCGGGATATCCCTTGCGGGCGGTCAAGACCTACAAAGATAAGGAAGCAGACTGGCTCAAAAAGGATAAGCTGCTTCTGAGTTCCTACCGCAAGGGCCGCGAGCAGTATGCCATCAGTTGCGGGGCCTGTCACCAGGCGGATGGTAAGGGCCTTCCCAATATGGCGCCCACGCTCGCCGCAAGCGATTGGGTCACCGGAGATGCGAACCGTTTGATCGCGGTTGCGGTGCACGGACTGATGGGCCCAATCAAAATCAACGGCAAACCCGTCGAAGGGGTTCCCCCGGTGATGCCGGCTCATGGATTCATGAAGGACGATCAGTTGGCTTCCATTCTGACGTACGTGCGCAACGCCTGGGGTAATCGGGCGGACCCGATTTCCGACAAGGACGTCGCGGTTTATCGCAAGGCTCAGGCCGATCGGGTCGTACCTTGGACGGAATCGGAGTTTTAAACGAACGGTTCCCAAGATCGTAGCCCGGCCCGGCATCGGGGTTGTTTTGCAAACGCTCGAAACGTTTTTTAGGGTTTGAGAGATTCTACCCAATGATTATGATGAGGAACAAGCCGCCATCAGTGAAATCCACCACCGTTACATCCCTTTCCGGTCCTTCTGTCGCCGATTCTCTTGCAGAGTCCGAGAACACTAGTTTTCAGCCTCAAATCGTTTGGTTGCGCTGTGTCTGTTTGAGCGTGGTGGTGATCTTGGTGGTGGGCGGAATCACCCGTCTTACCGGTTCGGGCTTGTCGATGGTAGACTGGAGACCGATCGCGGGAATTCTTCCCCCAATTACCGAGAACCAGTGGAACGAAGTTTTTCAAATGTACCAAACCTCTCCAGAATACCAGAAGGTGAACAAGGGGATGAGTCTTTCTGACTTCAAATTCATTTTCTTTTGGGAATACCTTCATCGGATTTTAGGCAGGATCGTCGGTCTGCTGTGTTTGATCCCCTACGTGTATTTCCTCGTCAGGGGAAAGCTCAGTCCGCGGATGAAAGCATTCGGTCTGACCTTAATCGCCTTGGTCATCGTTCAGGGATTGATGGGTTGGTATATGGTGAAGAGTGGCTTGGTGAACAATCCGGAAGTCAGCCATTATCGATTGGCCGCCCACCTCAGTCTCGCTTTTTCGGTTTTCGGCTTGGCTTGGTGGATGATGCTGAGCTTGCGAATGGGAACCCCCCCTGCCCGAAACCCACGGGCCCGCTGGGTGAGACCCTGGGTTCTCGGGTTCCTCGGACTCCTTTGCGCCCAGATTGCCTACGGGGCTTTTGTCTCGGGAATGAAAGCGGGCTATGGGTACAACACTTTTCCGATGATGGGGGATGAATGGAAGCCCGACGCTCTCTTTGGACTCACTCCTTACTGGAAGAATTTCTTTGAGGACAAGTTCTCCGTACAATTCATTCACCGTTGGATGGGAACCGCACTGACCGCCGGTCTGTTGCTCTTGGGTTGGCGGGCTTTCAAGTCAGGTGTCTTAAGCAAGATCCAAAAGGTTCGAATGAAATGGGTCCTTGGTCTGGTGGGTTTCCAGTTCTTATTGGGGGTTTCCACCATTCTCCTGATCTTGGAATACCAAGTCTCGCTCCCAGTGATCCACCAACTGGTGGCTCTGTTCCTGTTTGCCGCTCTGCTCGGCTTGGTTCACTCCCTGAGTGGAAACCCGGATCGGGAATCCGACTGATCCAAACTCAGCCCTTGCGGGGATTTACTTGATCAGTTTGCGGGCGGCCAAGTTGTTCAGACGGTGCGCCACTTCAATGACGCCATCGGTCACGGTACGGTTGTAGGTCCGTCCATCGGTGGTGTCCACGCCATGTCCCTTGACCGCCTTGCGTAAGGGGGCGAGGGCGGGATCCTGGTGGTGAAAAAGTTCCACGAAGACATGCTTGAGCTTGCCGGTCGGGGCATAGGCGGCGAGCAGGGCTCCGATCCATCCGTCATCGGTGGAAAGGCATCCCCGGGTGGTCTTGGCCGAGGCGTGAAAGATTCCCAAGGCATCTTTCTTGGCTAGGTCCTTAATGACTTTTTCGTTTTCAGCGATGGAGAGATCGGAATCTCCGCAGTGAGCCGCATCAATCATCACCTTGAAGAATTTCTTATTGATCTTCTTGTTGATCCCAGTGACTACCTTGGCCGCCTTGGCCGCATTGGTGAAGTTTTGGAACTCCACCCCACGCAGAAATTCAAGATGCCACGATTCGACGGCGCTTTTGGCGAGCCCACTCTCCTTGTAGCAGCGGGCATGCACCTTGATCAGTTGCTTGACCCCCGCATCAAAGGCCTTGCCCTTGAGCTTCTTACCAGCGAGCCATTCTTCGAAGGAGGTTGAGGATACGTGTGGAACCTTGTACTTCTTGGCCACTTCAAGGCCCGAGTTCAGCATTCCCACCACCGCGTCCTCATCCTTGGGGTTGAGCGGATTGGCTCCACCGACCATCATGATGAGGTGCACCTCAAGCCTGAGGGACTTCAAGCCCCTGAACATATCCTGCAGGTCCGTGGCATCGGTTCCGGGAAAGAGGGTGACCTGCACGGTGTTGAGCTTGACCGGGGAGGTGCGGCAGAGCTGGCGCATGCCGGAAACGATCTTGAGGTCGCCTGCCCGGGTGCGGGGCAGTTTGCCGTTTTCGTCGGGAGCGAGGGCTCCGACGAACATCAGATGGGTGGGAACGACGCCGATTTTGACTTTGGATTTGTTGCGCAGGGTCATGGTTGAAAGGGGTTGGGGTTAGGGCGAGGAAAGAAAGGGACTGATTCATTGAGAATTTCAAGGGATAATCAAGAAAAATTGCCGATTTGGTAGTCATGTTCAAAATCCAATGGGTCGTTCTTAGATAGGTAGGGGTTGCGGAAACTAAGAAAAATCTCCAATGTTTCTAGCTTTATGCAGCAAAACCTGATCTGGTTTCTTAGGATCCTCGTTGTGATTCAGTCCCTTGGCTATGCAGCCAAGCTCGCCGCTCCCTCGGCTCTGAATTCCTACCTCCTCGGTTCGATGGGAGGATCATTCGTTTCGGGTCTCGATCATTCCGTGTGGCTTTTTCTCTTATTCTCATCCGCGGCTCTTTTGGTTCTGGGCTTTCTTCGACCTGCAGCCTCATCCGTTCTGGGCAAGGTCGATTTTGCCCTGCTCGGTCTGCTCGCCCTGTGGCCCTTCACTCTGGCTGTATTTTCCTTCCTTAATAATATGGGAGACGCCTTTCATGCCACCGATCCCATCGGTCATGCGGTTCGATTCGCCGCCCCCCTGGCCCTCATCCTCCTTAGCTTCAATCCCAATCCGCTTTGGCAAACCCGAGTCGACTGGCTTCTTCGGCTCTCGGTTGCCGGAGCCTTTATCGGTCATGGATTGTGCGCCTGGTGGATCAAACCCTCCTTCATCGATCTAATTGTGGGAACCTTGGACACCCTACTCGGACAGGACCTGGCCGCCTCCGTATCCAGGCAAGCCTTTGCCGAAGCTTCTCTCCCCGTGATTGCGGTTCAGGACTTTATCCTCGTTGCTCTGCTTCTGCTTCCCAACAGGAAAATCCGCACCGTCGCGATGTGGATGGCCATTTGGGGGTTCGTCACTGCGATGAGCCGGATGACCGCGTATGGATGGGGCAACTGGCACGATTTGGCTCTTAGGATTTGCAACGGAGGCATTCCTCTCTTTCTTTGGTACTCTTGGAAGCAAAACCATACCGGCCCAACCCACTCATGAAACTAAAAGCACTCTTTCCTCTCACCCTCCTGTTTTTTTCCTCCCTTTCCTCCGTCTCGGGGGAACAAGCTCCCTGGTTGGATAAGGATTACCTGGATGAACGGACCAGGCAATTGGCTCCGACCCGGACTGCGGCTCCCTCCCAGTGGCGGGTGATCTGGACCAAGGAGCCTTCCACCCGGGCCACGGTTTCCTGGACCACGGGCAAAAAGGGAAGCGGACACCGGGTGAGGTACGGAGTCCGTTCGTCTTCCGGGCCCAAGTTGACCGAATCGATCGTACCCCAAAGAAGCGGCGCTTATTCCTCCGCCAACGGGGAGTATTTTCATCACGCCCGCTTGTCGGAGCTTTCCCCATCCACCACCTATGACTTTCAGATCGAATCCGAAGGCAACAGGTCTCCGCTGATGCATTTCACCACCGCGCCTGCGGATGACCGGTCGTTCCGGCTCCTGTTCGGGGGTGATTCCCGAACCGGCATCAATGCCCGGGGCCAGGTGAATTTACTGATGGCGGATTTGTCGGAGAAGGACGATGAGTTGATCGGGTTCGCTCATGGCGGAGATTACATCGTCAGCGGAAGAAATTGGAGTCAGTGGTCCACCTGGCTGAGCCAGCACGAGCTGACGGTTGCCAAATCAGGGAAGGTTCTTCCGATCATTCCCACTCGGGGCAACCACGACGGCGGACCCCTTTACGATGAGATCTTCGATACCCCGGGCGGAAAGGAAAAAAATTACTTTTTCACCAGGATTTCCCCCGAGGTTGCCTTAGTTACCCTGAACACTGAGATCAGCGCCGGTGGGGAGCAGCGTTCGTGGTTGGCCCAGACCCTTGCGGACTTGCGACCTGAGGTTCGTTGGTTGCTCGCGGAGTACCACCGCCCGGCCTGGCCGGCGGTCAAGAGCCCCGGAGCCGCCAAGAAATTCTGGGTTCCGCTGTTCGAAAAGTACAATATGGATCTGGTGGTGGAATCGGATGGTCACGTCATCAAGCGAACCGTGCCCATCCGCAACGAAAAGAAGGATCCCACGGGAATCGTTTACGTCGGGGAGGGCGGGTTGGGGGTTCCTCAACGTAGTCCAAAGACGGATCGCTGGTATCTTCAGAAACCCGGTATGGCTGGTGCTGACCATCACGTCATGCGAATCACCTTTGCCAAGAAGAGCATGGACTATGAAGTGGTCCTGCTCGATCAGAGCAAGGCCGACAGTATGACGTTCCTGCCCCGCTGAGCGAGTCATTCGTCATGTTTTCGGGCCGTATCCATCCAATGAAGGCAATCGCATGGTTACTTGGAGCTGTCCTTGTGCAGGGAACTCTGCGTTCCGCTCCCAAGGTGCTCTGGCATCGAGCTTACAACGGCAGTGGGGAAGAGAGTCATCCGCACTACGTCATCGAGACGCGAGACGGTGGTTTCCTGATGGTGGGTGAGACCGGTTTCGTGGAGGACCGTACGGCCCGGATCTTTTTGGTGAAGACCGATTCCAAGGGAAGATTGAAATGGAAAAGGGAGTTCGGCCGAAGAGGATATAACCTGGGGAATTGCGTATGCGAGGCCGAAGACGGGAACTTTTTGGTGGCGGGTTCGCTGAGCAAGAACGCCGCTCTCATAAAGGTAAGAGCGGATTCCGGAGAGACTCTCTGGACCAAAACCTGGGACTTGGGTTCCGAGGATGCCTTTGAGGGAGTCGCCTTGGGGGAGGATGGATCCATCCTGCTGACCGGTTACCGGGACGGCCTGGCCGAGGGCACCTTTCTCAACTGGGGTCGGGGAGTCGCAGTGAAAACCGATGCCTCGGGCAAGGAAATCTGGCTCCGTGAACTGTCCGAATTCACCAGCTCGGGGTACCGGATCCGGGCTCAGGGCCAAGGCAGCCTGGTTGCCTGCCACCCAAGGGACGAGGAATCTGAGGAGTACAACCTGCTCCGACTTGATCAAAGCGGAAAGGTGGAATGGGCCAAGACCTACGGGGAGATTTACTGGGGATTCGATCAAAACGCCAAGGGCGAGATTCTGCTTGCGGGACATACTCGGAATACTCCCCTGAGCAAGAATCTGGACGTNCAGATGAAAGTCTTGAATAAGGACGGAGAGANACAGTGGACCAAGTTNTTCGGTCAACCCCGGGGCTATGAGNGTCGCTGGATTCANGATGAGGTTTGGGGAGCCCGGGCCACNCCCGANGGCGGTTGGCTNGNGGTGGCGGGAACCGGGGACGAAACCCGNAGNTANGAGGGNNGNGGGCACCCCAGCGGNCCCTCCGGNCAATGGAAGATTTATCTGATCAAGACCGATGCCCGNGGGAANNTGGAATGGGAAGGGGTNTACGGTTCCGGGGAATCCGACTGGGCGGGNGAAGANGTNTGCATCACCCGGGACGGAGGGGCNCTGGTGGCCAACGACTGCGGAGCCTTTGGCTTCACNAGGATCGGAAAAGTCTTNAAGGTTTCTTTCAAGCCCGAATATTGAGCCTTACCGAGTCCAAGGCCCTACTTTTAACAGCCATGAATTCAACCATCGTAACCCATCCGGGCGGAGCCCATAAGGACGAGTTCCTCGCCTGCTCGGTGCTGCTTGCCCAAACGCCCAGTTCGATCCTCAGAAGGGAGCCCACCGAGGAGGACCTGTCCGATCCCCAGGTTTTGGTGGTGGACGTCGGTGGCAGGCTCGAACCCGAACTCGGAAATTTCGATCATCACCAGTTTCCCCGTGATGCGGATCCGACCTGTTCGCTTTCTCTGGTCCTGCAAAAACTCGGTCTCTACGAGGATGCCCGGGAATTCTGTCCGTGGCTGGAGACCGCGGAATGGTTCGATTGCCGGGGGCCCAACGACACCGCCGATTGGCTGGGCATCGATCGGGATACCATGGGCAAGCTGAATTCACCCATTGACGTCACCCTTCTTCAGTCCTTTGCCAAGCGGACCGAACATCACCGGGGTGAACCCCTTTGGGAGATCATGCGTGGGATTGGTTCGGAACTGGTGACTTATCTGACCACCCTGCGTTCACGAATTGACCGCGCCGCCGAGGTCGAGCAACTTTGGACCCTGGGCTATGGGGACGATGTCTTTCGGGTCCTCTTTGCCCCGCGGACCGATCCGCCCATTGAGGAAGTCTCGGGCGCTCTGGGTTGGCGGGTCCGGGAACTGGGATTGGAGGAAGAGGTGGTCGCCTTGGTTTATCCCGACGGTCGGGGAGAAGGCTATGGCATGCGCCGCTACGACGACAGTCCGGTTCTGGACTTCAGTAGGTTGGGGAAGGAGCCGGAGGTGCATTTCACTCACAACCGCGGATTCATCGCCAAGACTGGTTGCACCGATCCCGCGCGACTCCGGGAACTGCTCCTCTTGGCTCAGAACAGGTAGTTGTAGATTAAACCGCCACCGAGGATGAAGACCTGGGGAAGGAAGTTCAGGATGATACTGTTTTCCTTCCAAGCGAACCCGACTACGCTCCAAGTGCAAGCCCCGATCAGATGAACGATGACGTTCAGGGGATGGACGTTCAAAGCATGCAAGCAGATCGCGGTGAGAATAGTGAGCGCGCTGAAGTATTTGAGAAAAACCATGACTTCCTATGTACGAGGATGATCCGCAAAGCCAAGCTCTCTCCCCAAGGCCCTGTGAATCACTCCTTGCCCAATTCCAACAATTTCTCGGTTTCAATCTCCCACTCGTAGTTGCGTTGCTGCAACTGGCGGGCGATTCGGGCGGCCCGTTCGTTCAATTCCTTTCCCTTTTCCGGATCGTTGTAGGAATCCGGGTTGGCCAGTTCCGTGTTGCAGGATGCCTGGTCCTCTTCGAGTTGCATGATTTCCTTTTCCAGTTTCCGAACCCGGTCTTCGAGTTTGCCTCGTAGGGCTTTCTTTTTTTCCCGTTCCAGGGAGCGCTGCCGGCGCTTTTCCTTGGCGCTGAGGGCCTTGCCCCCGCTCTCGGTCTCGCCCGCCTGATCGGGACGGGCATCCCGTAACCCTTCGATCAATCCGGTCTGGGCCGAAGCGGAACCGGACTTCCAAAGGTAATAATCGTAATCCCCGGCGAAGTTGGTGATTCTACCCGCCTCGATGCGGATGGTTCGTTTGCCAAGGGCTCGGATGAAGTGAAGGTCGTGGCTGACGAAGATCAGGGTGCCGGTGTACTCCTTCAGAGCCTGAATGACTGCGTCGATGCTGGCCATGTCCAAATGGGTGGTGGGCTCGTCAAGCAACAGGAAATTGGGGGGGGAGAGCAGCAGTTTGACCAGGGCGAGCCGACTCTTTTCGCCCCCGCTGAGCACCTTGACCGGTTTGAATACGTCGTCTCCCCGAAAGAGAAAGGCACCGAGCAGGGTTCTGGCATCCTGTTCGCGCACCATGGGGTCGGTGTCCGCCGTGGCTTCATCAACCACGCTTCTTTCGAGGTTGAGCACTTCCACCCGTTGCTGGGAGAAATAGCCCACTGAGACGTTATGCCCGAGCTCGCGTTTCCCCCCCTCGATGGGAACTAGCTCGGCAAGAATTTTCAGCAGGGTGGATTTGCCCGCCCCATTGGGACCGACGAGGGCGATGCGTTCCTGCTTTTCGACCTCGAGGCTCAAATCCGAATAGACAAGATGATCCCCATAAGCCTGCCGAACCTCACCGAGGGTAGCTACCCGCTGACCGCTTCTGGGGGGTTGGGGAAAGGTGAAGGCAATGGTGGCATCGGATTCCTCGGGCGGATCGATTCGTTCCATGCGCTCTAGGATTTTGATCCGGGCCTGGGCTTGGGAGGCTTTGGATGCCTTGGCCCGGAAGCGGCGGATGAAGTCCTCGTGGTGGGCGATCTCCCTTTGCTGGTTGCGATAGGCGGCGAGGTGCTGGGCTTCCCGCTCCGCTTTTTGAGCAAGGTAACTCTCGAAGTTCCCAAGATAGCGACGGACCCGGCGGTTGCTGATTTCAAGGATTCCGGTGCAGATGGAATTGAGAAAGGCCCGGTCGTGGGAAATGGTCAGGACCGAGCCGGAAAATTTTGCAACCTGTTCCTGGAACCAGCCCAGGGTTTCGAGGTCGAGGTGGTTGGTGGGTTCGTCCAGCATCAGCAGGTCGGGTTCCATCACCAGGAGGCGGGCAAGGTGGGCCCGCATAATCCAGCCTCCGCTGAGGGTGCGGGCGGGTTGGAGAAAATCATCCTGCCGAAAGGCGAGTCCGGAAAGCACCTTCTTGGCCTTGGCTTCGAGTGAAAATCCGTCGAGTTCGGCAAATCTTTCCTGAGCCTCGGCCCGTTCCGGGCTGTCTGGGTCGGGTTGAGCCCGCAGGGTTGCGAGAGCATCCTTGAGTTCGGGGCTTACCGCGGTGGCAAGCTCGAGTACGGTTTCCTCTCCGGTGGGGGCGCTTTCCTGAGGGAGGTAGCCGATCCGTGTGCCCCGTTCCCATTCGATCCTTCCCTCGTCCGATTCGGATTCTCCGAGCAGAATCGAGAGCAGGGTGGTCTTGCCCGCACCATTGGGTCCGACCAACCCCATCTTCTCCCCTCGGGCCATGCGCAGGGAAACCTCCCGAAAGAGAACTTTGGGACCGAAGCGCTTGCTGAGGTTCGAAAGGGTGAGCATGAGTTGGCAGACAGGGTTGCGCATCGGCGGATTTTGGCAAAGAAATTCAATGGCTCGGAGAATTTGTCTTTTCTTGACCGGTCGATGCCACTAGGGGTCGGGGATGAACACAAACCTTTCCCGTCGTACTTTCGTAAGCCATGCCGCCTCCGCCGGAGTTTTCGCCGGAGTTTCTTTTCCGTCTTTGTCCGCCAAGCATCACTCGTCCGATCGCTTCAAGTTGGGCTTGTCCCAATATTCGCTGCGGGCTCTTTTGAAGAATGGTTCCTTGGACGCCTTGGACTTTCCCCAGTTCACAGTCGATCAGTTCGGCATCCAAGCGATCGATTTATGGGAGGGGGGACTTCCAAAAGACAAACTCGACGATGCGAAATACCTCGCGAGAATGAGAAAGAAAGCCGAACAGGCGGGAACCGATCTGTTCCTACTGATGTCGGGCGCCCTCGATGCCTCCCCTCAAAAAAGGGAAGCGAGTTCGGCCAGGATCCGTGCTTCCTTCCAGCGCTCCGTTCAACTGGGCGCTCCTTTGGTGCGGGTTTTCCTCAAGGCCCCCGGTACGGAGGCGGAGGCTGGTCTTTCGGCAAGCGTGGATGCCCTCAAGCCATTGGCGGATGAGGCGGCTGAGAAAAACCTCATTATTGCGATCGAGCCGGGAGCTTCTCCGTTAAGCCAAAAAGGGGCCTTTCTCGCTCAGGTCGCCAGCAAGCTCAAGCATCCCGCCCTCAAATTAATGCCTGATTTCGGAAAGTTGAAGGACAACGTCTACAAGGGCACCCAAGCCATGCTTCCCCACACCGTTACGGTTTCCTGCAAGATGCACAGCTTCGACAAAGAGGGCAACCAGCCCGACTTCGATTACCCCCGCCTCATGAAGATGATCAGGCAATCGAAGTACAAAGGCATTCTGGCCATCGAATGGGAGGGCAGCGCCCTTGAGCCCGTTCCCGGAGTCCTGACTTCGAAAAAGCTGATCGAAGAGTCCCTCAAAGCTTCCTGAGCGGATGAATGGCTTCTTTGTTTGGATCCCGGTTCTGCTCGGGCCGATCCTGCTTGGGACCAAGCCTAACGTGGTGATCATTCTTTCGGACGATATGGGCTATTCGGACGTCGGATGCTACGGCGGGGAAATCCTGACCCCCAACCTCGATTCGCTTGCCGAGAACGGCCTGCGGTTCTCCCAGTTCTACAACACCGCCCGTTGTTGTCCGACCCGGGCCTCTTTGCTTTCAGGCCTTTACCAGCATCAAGCCGGTATCGGGTTG
>NZLE01000105.1 GCA_002692605.1 Opitutia bacterium | reverse complement strand
GCGCGGATCCAAAATTCAGTTTGGCCGCCTGATGCGTAAAGGTTGCCTCGGGACCAAGATAACCGATTACCAGCTCCTTTTCCAAGGCAATGGAAGAGGAAATGACCTCGCGGTAAATGGCTCGAAGCGAATCCTTGGGAATAGAACCCGTGTTCAGGCTTTCGATCTTGGCGAAGACCTGTTCTTCCCGAGCTGGGTCGTATGCATCGACTCCTAGCTGACTTTTGATCTTTCCGATCTCGGCGGCGGCCCGCACGCGATCGTTGAGCAAGTCCACGACTTGCCCGTCGATTCGGTCAATCTCATCCCGAAGGGATTCTAGGTCAGGGTTATCCACGTGAGTAAGTACGGTTTGGCGAGAATTGTGTTCGCCACGATACATTCAAGCCGATAAAGTGTTTGGCTTCAATCCTAATTCAAAAATCATGATCAGTTGCAACCGAAACTTTTCTTCCATCGTGGTCGACGGCAAGGACCGCGCTCCCAATCGATCAATGCTTCGGGCCGTTGGCTTTGAAGACGAGGACTTTACCAAACCGCAGGTCGCGGTTTGCTCCGCTTGGAGTATGGTTACACCCTGCAATTCCCACCTCGACGAACTGGGAAAGGCTTCGGTTGAGGGGGTCGATGGAGCCGGAGGCAAGGCGGTACCCTTTGGCACCATAACGGTCTCGGACGGAATCAGTATGGGAACTCCAGGCATGCGCTATTCTCTGGTCTCTCGGGAGGTCATTGCGGATTCCATCGAAACTGTAGTCGGAGCCGAGGGTATGGACGGATTGGTGGCCATCGGTGGTTGTGACAAGAACATGCCGGCATGCGTCATGGCTTTAGCGCGAATGAACCGTCCGGGTATCTTTGTCTACGGCGGAACCATACTGCCGGGTATTCATGGGGACAANAATTTGGACATCGTNTCGGTCTTTGAAGCGGTGGGAGCNCANTCCAATGGCATGATNGACGAGGAGGAACTGACCAACATCGAAAAGAAAGCGATCCCAGGACCCGGTTCCTGCGGAGGGATGTACACCGCCAATACCATGTCCTCCGCGATCGAGGCNCTGGGGATGAGCCTGCCTGACAGTTCCGCTCAACTCGCAGTNTCCGAAGACAAGCGCATCGATGCTCGGGATGCCGGAGAAGCNGTGGTCCATTTGATTGCCAACGATATNAAGCCCAGGGATATCATGACTCGAAAAGCCTTTGAGAATGCCATTACCGTTGTCATTACCTTGGGCGGATCCACCAACGCTGTGCTCCATCTGCTTGCCATGGCCCATGCCGCCGAGGTCTCTCTTAGTCTCGACGATTTCACCGAAATCGGCAAGCGAGTCCCCGTGCTTTGCGACCTAAAGCCAAGTGGAAAATACAACATGTCCCATTTCGTAAGAATCGGCGGTCTACGCCCTCTGCTCAAGACGTTGCTTGAGAAGGGCCTGCTTCATGGGGACTGCATGACCGTAACCGGAAAGACTATGGCGCAAAACCTAGCCGATGCCGAACCCTATGCCCCTTACCCCGATGGCCAGGATTTGGTACGNCCCTTCGATGACCCGATCAAGCCTGACAGTCATCTGCGTATTCTATACGGCAATCTTGCAGCGGAAGGAGCAGTGGCCAAGATTTCGGGAAAGGAAGGCTTGAAGTTCAGTGGAGAAGCCATCGTTTTCAATTCCGAGGAGGAATCAATCAAGAGNATCATGGGGGGAGAGGTGCGAGCCGGACANGTNGTGGTGATTCGTAACGAGGGACCGGTGGGCGGGCCGGGAATGNGGGAAATGCTTTCCCCAACCTCCGCGATCATGGGCAAGGGTTTGGGGAAGGAAGTCGCTTTGATCACCGATGGTCGATTCTCCGGTGGCAGCCACGGGTTCGTGGTCGGACACGTCACCCCCGAAGCGGCNGTGGGAGGACTGATTGGCTTGCTTCGTAATGGAGACCCCATCACCATTGATGCGGAAAAGAACGAACTGACCCTCGATCTTCCTGAAGAGGAAGTACAAGAGAGGCTCGATTCTTGGAGTCAACCCCAACCTAAGGAGAAGCGTGGAGTGCTTGCAAAATACGCCAAGTTAGTAAGCTCGGCATCCAAGGGAGCGATCACCGACGGATTCTGAGCCATGAAAGAAGATCTTTATCTCGCCTATGAGGATGCCCNTTTCTGGGCGGATTTTTCCTATGTCGATTTCCCCGAGGACTACCTGTCATCGATGCAACCCGCCATTGAATCCGCCCTNCTTGCAATGGCCGAACTCGAAGGCGGAGCCATTTCCAACCCGGACGAAAATAGANTGGTCGGACACTACTGGCTGCGCGATTCCGAACTTGCTCCAAACGTGGAGNTTTCCACGGCCATCCAAGAGACCTTAGCCAAAGTCAAAGAGATCGCCCGACAAGTGCACGCGGGTGAATTGCANTCCGNAAATGGATCCTTCACCCATCTTCTTGTTATTGGAATAGGTGGATCCGCACTGGGGCCGCAATTCGTGGGCAAAGCGCTCGGTCATCCGCATACGGACCGACTACAGGTTCATTTTTTCGACAACACGGACCCNGACGGAATCGACCTGNCTCTTGCCGAGATCGGTGATGCTCTACCCACGACCTTGGTTTTGGTGATATCCAAATCCGGAGGAACGCCCGAGACCCGAAACGGGATGCTCGAAGCGGCTCATGCCTTTTCCGAAAAGGGCTTGGACTTATCCAAACAGGCCATTGCGGTAACCGGAGATGGGAGCAAGCTCCATCAATTTTCTCGTGAGAACCAGTGGCTGGATTTTCTGCCAATGTGGGACTGGGTGGGAGGAAGAACCAGTGAAACCGCCGCAGTCGGCCTTCTGCCAGCGGCTCTGCAAGGTCTCGACGTTGATGAACTGCTTCACGGAGCCAAACAAATGGACGGCTTGACCCGAATCTCCGATTTCCGCAAAAATCCCGCGGCTATGCTCGCCTTGGCTTGGCACCACCTGACCGACGGCAAAGGTTCCAAGGACATGGTCATCCTGCCCTACAAGGACCGTTTGGAACTNTTCGCCAAGTATCTCCAGCAGTTGATCATGGAGTCTCTAGGCAAGGAAAAGGATTTGCAGGGAAAAGTGGTCCATCAGGGAATATCCGTTTATGGAAACAAGGGCTCCACCGATCAGCACGCTTACGTCCAGCAGTTACGAGAAGGAGTNCCCAACTTTTTCGCTACCTTCATTGAGGTCTTGAAGCACCGAGATACGCANTCCGTTTCGGTGGATGACGAAGGCATGACTTCGGGTGATTACCTCCATGGTTTCTTTCTGGGAACCCGAGACGCTTTGTNTGAGAAGGGGCGAAAGTCCATCACCCTGACCATCCGCGAAATTACCCCCTCAGCCATCGGGGGTCTGATCGCCCTCTTCGAGCGTGCGGTTGGTTTGTACGCCTCTTTGGTGGGAATCAACGCCTACCACCAACCAGGCGTGGAAGCTGGGAAGAAAGCCGCTTCCGCGATCTTAGCTGTTCGCAAGGCCGTCACCGAACTACTTCGTTCGAATCCGGGCATACCTCAGACCGCTTCGCAAGTGGCCGAGAAAATCGGACGATCGGACAAGTTCGATTGGGTCTACAAAATTTTGGAAAACGTCTGCGTAAACCAGCCGGAAGGCTTCCAAAGAAGGGGTAAGGGTGATCCGATCACCGATCAATTCCTCGGTCTCCAATAGGATTCAGTCCAGAACGTTAGCCGGCCTTTTGGGCGGAGCGGGCTTGCCCGTTGGTTTGGGTTTGGGTCGAGATGCGATCAATTCGGCCCGTCCATAATCGTACAAGTGCCAATAGCTCAAAGTGCCATCGGTTTCCCCTCCGCGGTAAACCGGTTTCCATCCGGCGGGAAAGTTTTGCTTACTCGATAACTCCCGGGCCCCCAAATAAGCGGCAAAGCTGTCGGTATAAACTTCGAACTGAAGATAATGGGATTGAGGACTAATGCCTTTAAGCGCCTTTACGTACTTGGAATTGGACTTGAGCAAGCTTTCAGCGTTCTCCCCCGCACCCTTTTTGCGCTTGAGATCAAAAATGATTCTCTTGTTTCCGTCAACCCGCGGAAGCAAAGTGAAGAAGGCGTCTCCCACTTGGGCTTTCTTGAAGTGGGCAACCACTTTCTTACCATCGTGTTCCTTGGCTTGGTTAGGGTTAATGCCCGCTTTTTTCAGCTCTTGTTGCATAATACCAATAAGGCGGTTATCGTCTACGGGAAAGACTTCCCCCCCCCGGAAAATGAAACGAAAGGGTTTGGAACCCGAAAGGGCTGGTTGCGGATCAGGTAAGCTGACTTCCTTACTCAAGGTTTGCCCGCTGGCTTCGGGAGCGGACGCCAGCAACCCCTTGATTTTCTTTACTTTTACTTCCACAGCGGACTGGTCCTTCTCCAACTTGCTTTTTTCCTTTCGCAGGTTTTCCAACTTGGGAGGATCCATCGGCATTGCCTTTTTCTCCTCCGCCAGTTTTTTCTCAAGCGCGGAAATTTCCTCAATCAATTTTTGCTGCTCTTTGTTTTCCGAGGCCATCTTCATCTGCAACTTCTTTTTCTCTTCCTCCAAGGCCCTTTCCTGATCGTCGAATTGCTTCATCGCCATTTCCATCAACTCCTTCGCATTTTCCTCCTTTTTTTCCTCCACGATACGCTGAACCGCCGAATCGGCTCCAAGTTGCACAACGATGAGCAGAATGATGAGAATACCCACCACCGTCGTGATGGTGTCGAGCAGCGAGTCCAGGCTACCACCGGAATCTTTCCTCTTTCTCTTCACGAACCTAGAAAAAGAGAGAGGTCGATCGCTCCTTCACCATCCAGAGGCAATTGACCGAATCGGCATCCGAGGCTTTGGCACAGACGCGATGCGGACTGCCAGGCGGCGTAACCAGTCGAACGCAGGAGAAAAATGACATAGCGGGCTTCGGGGTCCGGACGCTTGGCGGCTCGCGCTTCCTCATATTTCAGAATTACGTTTCTCGAACCTACGGCCAAACTAAGGGCGTTGAACTTGATCTCCTTTCCGGCCTTGTCCTTGAGAGTTATGTTGCTTCCCTCACGCTTGACGAATCTAGCATCTATTTTGGAACCCTGAGCGCTCCGCCAAGTACGGTAAGGCGCTTCCTTGACCAGCTTCTTGATCATATCCTTAAATTCGGCATGGCCTTGGATTTTGGAGGTTGCAATTTCATAGTGCCCGCCTTTTTCGTCATAGACGCGTATGCCTTCCTTATAGCATTCGATGAAAGTGGGTTCCAAATCTCCACCGGCTCCCGAACCGCTTTGCTTTACAACCATAGTGGCGAACTTGTCGGGATCCTTCATCAGTTCCCACTGATCTTCGGCCTCTTCCAATTCCTTGATCATCTCAGCCATCTCGGCTTTCATTTTCACCAACTCGCCCTGTAGGGACTGACTTTGCCTTTGCGCTTCCTTGGCACTCTTCGATCTGGCAACCACTTGAGCGATCTCCAGTTCCAGCTGCTCTTTTCTCTTGGGATCGATTTTCCTCAAAGGATCGTTCTTGAACGACTCGATTTCCTGGCGGAGCCTTTCGATTTCCTGCTTACGCTCGTCTATCTTTTTCTGGAATTCCTCATCATCCTCCAAAGCTGTCTCGATTTTCTCGTTCACCGCCTCAGGATCGATCTGAGCAATGACGATGGCAGTGATCATCAAAGTCAGGATTCCGATGACGCAAGCCAAGATACTCAGGAAGGGAAAGAGGGAAACCTCCAAGTCTGCTTTTTTCTTTTTCACCGACGACGAACCATCAACTCAAAATCAGGTCTCAACCGTTCTCTTCCTCAATGCTGGTGTTTTGCATGATTTGATTGAATTGCTGAGCCACCTGAGTCATTTGCTGAGCCACCACGGTTTGGGATTCCTGCAATTGCAGGAGGTAAGCTTGCAAATGTTCGATCCGAGCAATGGAATCCCCGGATGCGTTGAATGAAGCCGCTCCGGAGTTTTGTGGTTCGCGCAAACGCTTAAGGAAGTATTCATTGCAGTACTCGTCCACCTTATTGAGCAAATCCTCTTCGTTCTTCTGCATTACACTGGTCGGAAACATTACGCAGAGGCTGAAGATCAAGGAAATCAAGGTGGTGTCAAAGGCCTCGCTCAGACCACCGGTCACCTGCCCAAGCTGCTCCTTGATCTTTTCAATGTCCGCCGCCGCGCCCATTTCCCCACCGAAGCTTGCCACTGCCTCGCTGATCCCCAAGACCGTGCCAATGAATCCGAGAATCGGAATCGCCCAGATGAAAACTTTGATCAAAACGTAACTGGAGTCGACCATAGTGGCGTCGATTTCCGATTGCGACTTCAGCATATCGGCGGTTTCGGTGTGATTCTTCCTCACGCTAAAATGCTCCAAGCCACGGAAGATGCGGGTCAAAAGAAAACTTTCCCTTTGATCGAAGCCAAGCCTCTTTATGTGAGCGTAAAACTGAGCCATGTTATCCTCTCGGATATCCACGGATATATCCTCCGGCAAAAGCTTGAACTGCATGACGTTTTCCTGATTCTTCAATTTTTTGCGCTTGAAATAGAGGATCGCAAAAGACCAACAGGCAAGATAAGTCAAAAGGTACGGAACCCACCCGCGCTCGTAAAAGTAGTCGTGAATGATCTTGGTGGAGTCCGAAACTTGAAAAATCAGTAAGAATATATAGAGAGCGACTTCGAAGCCCAATCCCATGAGGGCGGTAATTGCCATCGAAACCGAAGTCGCCGAGGTGTTATCGAACTTGCCCATCTCATCGGAACTTCGTTGCATCATGTTGACCTGAGCAGCGCGTTTTTTCGCTTTTTCAGGCACTTTGGTCCTCATCTTTGTTTGTTTGGCCATTATGCGATCATACTTGATCCCTCAATTTGAGATCAAAGAAAAAGTCATGATTTTTTGTTTGAGTTGTGGGACGGTTTGCCTGATTCGTATCCCATGGCAGTTACTTTGAACAAGGATGGCAAGCCTCGTAAAGTCGGGAGCGGAAAAACCAAGGGAGCCGGTTGCTTTGAAAAAATCTCTTGGTCCGCCCTTAAGGGTTACGTGGGCGAGGAAGTCGAAATGCCGATTAGCCGGGTCTGGTTGCGTTCCATAGGAGCATCCGTGGAAGTCAATTCCAACACCAGAGCGAAGAAAACAAAATCCGTTACGCAAACAAAGGAAGCGAAAGCGGTTTCCAAGAAAAAAATCCTTCCGAATGCAGCCATTTCAAAACCCACTCCTCCTTCGGTTCCCCCACCCAGCGGTCATGCCGGAGAGGACTATGACCCCCCACCCCTATTCGCTTCGGACGACGGAATCAGAAACTATTAGACCTATTGCCTTAGGTTTTCAGAAGGGAATTTCCAACGGAGCGAAGGGAGAAACTTCCGGTTCGGGAGATTCCTTGACGGCTTCAGTATCCGGAACCTCAACTGGGGAGAAGGGGTCCACTGATTCCGGATTGCCGTCGGAAACTGGTTCGGGAATGGAAAAGGGATCCGCGGAAATGGTTTGCGCCTCGGGTGCGGAGAAAATATCCGTTTCGATGCTCTCATCCTCCACGGCATTCGTTTGGATTGGAGCTTGCGCATCCAACGAACCTCGAGCATCGCTACTGATAGCTTCTTCCTCATCGACAATGACCTCAACGAAGGTGGAAGGCGACGCTTCCAAATCTTCCATTTTCACATCCCGAACCCACCAATCCAAATAGGTCAGAGTACCGTCTTCATTATACTCCTGAGTAGATCCCCAACGTGCTCCACCCACTTTAGGAACCAATAACCTGCGCTCCGAATCGTAATGGTGACGAGCCATCCAAGCTTTTTCGACCATGGAAAGTTGTTTGCTTGAGCTTATTCCAGGATCTTCACCATAATAGGAATTGGACGAACAGGAAGCGCAAGCGATAAACGATAAAAGCAAAACTCCTTTGAAAAGTGATTTCATTCTTCCCTGTATTGCTTACTTGATGCTTGATAGCAACCTTAGCTTATTCGAACTCATACTGAAGCATTCGATCTCTCCGGTAAGTATATTGCAACGATAAATCCATCTTTCGTTCTCATCGCAAATGAATTGATAATGGGCCGCAATTGGTTGGGCTTGGTTGTCATTTACGATCGTATTCATGATTTCCCTAATCCTTTCGTAATCCAAGGAAACGGCTTCGCTATCCTTATTTTCGGATTTTTCTTCAGGAGCGGGATCTTCGCGAGATAGAAACGACTCCGAACTGCAGCCCAGAAACAAAAACAGAGATCCGAGCGAAAGGACTATGGTTCGCCTGATTTCATTTAAATTCCAATTCTCCATTTATCCCCCACATTCGCCGATATTCCGCGTTTCGTCAACTTTCTACTTTGCCCTTCATTCTTGCCTTATCTTTCGCCAACCCTTCAAAATGTTCTTCATGCAAAAACAAATCAGGTGGGGCATACTCGGACTAGGAAGAATTGCTCGCTCATTTGCCGAGGGATTAAAGCATACGAGCAATGGGACACTACATTGCGTGGGCTCAAGGGATTTGAACAAGGCAATGACATTCGCCAAAGAATGGAAAGTCGCTCATTCCTCCGGGTCATACGAAGAGCTGGCCGAACGACAAGATATCGATGCGGTTTACGTGGCAACCCCTCACTCGGAACATGCACGTTTAGCGACGCTTTGCATGAATCATGGAAAAGCAGTCTTATGCGAAAAGCCCATGGCAGTGAACGCATTGCAAGTCGATTCGATGATCCGTTGCGCAAAAGAAAACGAAGTGTTGCTGATGGAAGGTATGTGGACCCGATTTGCCCCCCTGATGGTGGAAATTAGGAAAATCCTCAGATCAGGGGCACTCGGGGAGATCAAAACTTTGCAAGCCGATTTTGGTTTTCGGCCTCAATCTCGCGATCCGAACAGTCGCTTGTTCAGCAAAACTCTCGCAGGCGGTTCGATGCTGGATATAGGGGTTTATCCGATTTCCCTATCCTTTATGGTGTTTGGAAAACCCTCCAAGATCATAACCGATTGTCACTTAGGTGAAACCGGCGTAGACGAACAAGCCGCCTATGTTTTCAAATACCCCGAGAATCAGATGGCTGTGCTCCACTCGTCACTTCAGGCAGAAACTGCCCAAGAAGCGTTTATCTCCGGGACCGAAGGAACGCTGAAGATTCACAAGCAATGTTGGAGACCGCAAAAAATCACAGTGACAAAAAAAGGTCTCGAACCAGAAGTGATTTCCATGCCCTTCGAAGGAAATGGTTTCAATTATGAAGCGGAATCCTTCGGCAAACTGTTTTTGGCCGGGGAGAAGGAGAGTCCAATCATGCCTCTTGAGGAAAGCTTGTCCATTCATCAGGTGATGGACGAAATAAGAGAAAAATGGGGGATGGTCTATCCCATGGATGAGGAGTGATCGTCAGGACTCGGGCCTATGATACCAAAAACCGCAAAGACTTCGGAACCGAACCGCAAAGGGAAAGAGCACCAACAGCAGGAGATTGGCCGTAATCCTTAGGTTCGAATGCCAAAGTAGCTTTCTCGAGGAGGTAATCACGGGATAGTCACTTACGATCTCGAAGCTTATTCCCTTCTTCCGGCAAAGCCTTTTGACCGCTCTGGAAAAGAAAATTTCCTCACCCGCGTAAAGATTCTGAGGAAATCCATTGCACTCCTCGAACAAGTCTCGTCGGCAAAAGACAAAACTTCCGGCGGCCAACTTAAGGGAACGAGAAATGAAATTCCACATTTTGGGGAACAAAACTCCAAAAAGTAACCTTCCTTGCGTCTGATCGAAACTCAAAACCGCCCCTCCGGCTCCAACCTGCCCGGATGACAAATACTCGAGGGATTTTCGAAGCACTCCTTCGTTGACCAACGTGTCCGCGTCGACGAAAAACAAATGTTTGCCTCGAGCAACCTGAGCGCCCGCATTTCTTGCCCGGGCAATTCCTCTGACCTTTTCTGCAACAAGCCGAACGTTAAGTCTTTTGGCTAACGCGGAAGTGGAATCCGTGGATTGGTTATCAACAACAATCAGTTCTCCGCTTTTTTCAGAAATGGCAGCCATCGCTTTCTTCAACCGATCAATGGTCAAAGGCAGATAAGATTCTTCGTTGTAGGCCGGTATCACCACCGAATAATCCAAAGCACAATGACTTGCATCCTTCATTCGAGAGATCGAATCGGAGGGAAGGACTTATTTGCTGAACTTCTTGGCTCTACGGTTTGCCCCAAAGGAGAGACCGGAAATCCAACCTTCGAGACGAGCCGCGGGACGCTTGCCGTAGTAATCGCAATCCCCGTCCGGAGACATTGGTTTGATGCCATGAATATCACCTGCTATTTGCTCGAGAGTGGGCAATGCCTCGCCGCGATCTTCGAGCGACTTGTGCAAAAATGCCAAGCGATCGATTTCCAGTTGCCTGGAAAGGTTTGCCAAAGTCTTTCTAAATTCAGCCACCCCTCCCAATCCGTTTGTCGTTTCCTTCGAACTTGGAACTGAAGCGTTGTCTTCGCTCTTCGGATCTTTCGACACCTCGGGCATTGAAACTGCCTCCTCACCACCTCCATCGGAAACAGGAGACATCTGCTCCTCTGTCGGAGACTCTTCTTCGCCGGGGGAGAGATTCGACTCGAAATCGTCAATACTGAAGGCTTCTTCTTCAACCTCCAGCTCCGGGTCATCCAAATTCACGGAGGGAGGAATTCCCGCCTCAACCGCACCTTCCTCATTCCCTGTAATGGAAGAATCGCTTGCTTCTTCGTCCATCAAGTCAGCCAACTCGTCATCGGTCGGGTTTTCCTCGGGGCTATTCATCAAGGTATAAGAGGGTAAGGATTAAGGGGCAGGGGTGGAAGAGACGTATTACGATATCAACATTTTGGGGTGGGTATTACAAACTAGTATTTGAATCCCCAGTTCTTATCAAGAAAAGTTTTTCATCGGAAACGACTTTCGGGTGCAAATTAGCCGAAAAATAAACATCAAACTCCATAAAAGTTAATCGATCCTGCACCAAAGTGGCTCGGGTGAAAAAATATTCGGAATTCTCTAAATCAGCTTTTTTAGTCAGAAAAATCATACCTTCCCGAATACCGTCCAAGTAGCCTTCGTTCAGGAAAAAACCCTTTCCCGAGGGTGTTCCACTGGAAACCACCACTTCCAATTGATCACCGTAATAGGTGTGGGCAGGCTTTTTCACTTCTTCAAGCAAAGCATCTCTTCTTTTGTCGTAAGCGCCTGAAACCACCCTCCTGGTTGCCCCCAAAGCGTCAAGATCACCTTGCTTAGCGGAAGCATTGGCTTTTTTTTCTGCAAACTCCGCTTTGAAGCCATTCAATTCAGTCTCCAATACCCCTTCTCTTTCCCGCAGAGGCGATAGTTTCTCGCGGACAGTCACAAGATTCTCCTCTCCTTTCTTCAATTTCTCTCTTAGCTCCGCCAATTCAGTCTCCCTTTTTGCGATTAGTCTTTCCAAATCCTCTTTCTTGGGTTTCAGAATCTGAAAGTCTTGCTTCATTTTCTCGGTATTCGTTTGAGTAAGCTCATTTTTCTCACGCAAAACGCCCCGCTCCCGGTAAAGCCCATTGATCAGATTAGATGATTCGTTCTTGTCGATTTCCAGCTTGATTTTCTTTTCGTTCAAGCCACTCCTGACATCCGTAACTTCAGTAGCTAAAGAGGAGAATTTTTCCGCATTCAAAAAAGCGAAAACTCCAAGCGCAGCCAAGGTACTCCAGGTAAGGATTCTAAAAATGATGAAGGTCAAACTCGCTTAGGTTCAGAAGCTTATTGGGTTCGCCCAAGAGGGGAATAATGTGGGCAACACTGTTTCGCAAATTGGCTTGGGTTATCTTAATCTTACAAATTTCACGATTCAACGATTGGACCGACAAAATCCGATCCGATTCAACCCCATGATCCTTTCCAACGGGTAAGACCAACAAACCGCTGGCGAGGTCAAGGGTGGCATTGCGCACGGTTATGCTCTTTCCCTTGCGAAACCAAGGCCTTTCCCTTTTGTCACGCATTACGGCTTCTACAGTCCTCTCGTAATGCTCCTGTAACATCTGAGTGGTTGCCTTGTAGTTGGATAATTTCCCATCCAAAGCTTGAGCCAAGCCCTCTTGCTCAAGAATGGCGGAACGCAAGTCTGCGATGGAAGCCTCCATGATCGGCAACGAACGCATCAGTTCATTGCTCTCCTCGTTCATGGCGAGGGTTTCCTTTTCGACTTTCAAAAAGTTGATTTTGGAATCTTCGATGGAATTGGACAAAGCCGCCAAGCTATCCTCCATTTCCATAACAAGTTTCTGGTCATCCTCGAGAATTTGCCGATGCTTGCTTTCTTCTCTGGAAAACTCGAACTGGTCTTCTTCCAACTGTTGGTTTCGGTTTCTCTCAATTGAGAACCTTGCGGTGTGTTCCTCGTTATGAGCTTTGGTCTCCGTCTCGATTTCAATCGTTTGCTTTTTTAAATCACCGATCAAACGGAGACTTTCGTCATAGGCTCCGAACTTGTCCAACAATTTCCAACCAATCGCCCCCAGCAAGATGAGGGATAAGACGTTAATGGATAATGCTATGATTCTCACTAGAAAGGAGAGAGAGGTTCGAATGGCGAGGGCTCGGGTGAGGAGTCAGGAGAAGCGGCATCCTCTTCCATGGGAACAAAAGGGGAAAAGGCATCCGCTTCCTCCGATCCGATTTCTCCCCCCTGTTGGGGCAAAAAGGAGGCGGGAATAAAATCATTCTCCATATCCTCCGGAGGCGCTTCCGGATTCGCCTCTCCTGTTGCGTTCGCATCCGCAAACTCCAAAGAAGCCTTAATTCGTTCGATACGGGCTTGGTTTTCCATTTCCCATTTGATTTCTCTTTTCCGATCCAATTTCAAATGATGTCGGGCAAGTAGATCTTCGCTCCGTCCGTCCGAGCCGGAAATAAACTCTATGTAATCCAACCGACCTTCTTCATCACGACCCCACGCTCTTCCGATGGATTGCTTACCGTGAAGAGGGATCATTTTTCTTGTGATCGGATCGTAGTGATAGCGCGCATCCCATGCGTCGTAAATGAGGGGTTGATCTCGAACAACCCTTTTCCCACATCCGACAAAGATTGATAGGACAAGGGATAGCAGGCAAATTTTAATGGGCGCGAACCGCATGGTTACAACATAAGCGATAAATTATCCTTTTGAAAACCAAAATCTATAAGGAACTTTCGCCCAGTGCTCACCTGCGTAATCGACCCCCACTCTCGGACCACTCCTGATATGGGTTACCCTTGCCTCTTTTGGCTCGATCCACAACCGATTCCTCTTGGACAGTTTGCTTCCATTGAAACTGCCATCCACGCCCAGAGACTTGGTTAGACGGCCCGGCCCCTCAATTTCCTGCGAACCACGAATCAGGACCGCGGCAGGATACCCCATCGATCCCGTAACCACATTCAAAAGCCAATGGACCCCATAACACAAGTAAACGTAACAATAACCGGAAGGACCATACATGACTTCGGTTCTGGCGGTTCTACCCCTGCTCGCATGGCAAGCCAAGTCTTTCTCCCCATCGTAAGCCTCAGTTTCGGAGATAACCTGCCTTTTAATCTGACCTTGCCTTGATCTTACGCACAACCCGCAACCAAGAAGATCCCGAGCGACAATTTTGACATCCCGGTCAAAAAAATTCTTCGTCAAGCCTTGGGTCGTTTCAATATGCCTTTTCATGGGAGTCCAACCAGATCGTTACGGGACCCTCCTCTTCGACTTCGACAAACATATTTTCCCCAAAGCGTCCACTTTGCACTGAGCCCTTGAATTTCTCAGATAAAACGTTCAAAAACCGATCGTAGGTCACTCGAGCGAACTCGGGTTCCGCGGACTTATTGAAAGAGGGTCGAAATCCCTTTCTCAAATTCCCATACAAAGTGAATTGACTGACAACTAAAATACCTTGGGCATCNGAAATGGGGAGATTCATTCGATCGTTTTCATCNTCAAAAATNCGCAAACCCAGAATCTTTTTAANAATCCATTCCAAGTCTTCCCNATCATCTTCCCCATGAACGGCAAGATAGANCAAAAGACCCGAATCGATTTCGCCGGATACCNACGAGCCCACCCGAACNTTCGCTCGGGAAACTCTTCGGATCAAGGCCCTCAACTGAGTGGATAAACGCTTACTCCAAGGAAGCCGTTACCATTTCCTCGGACTCCATAACTGCTTTGGCTGCCAGAGGAGTTGAAAGGTATCTTTCACCGCAACTTGCCCCAATGACCACAATCGTCTTGCCGTTCATTTCCGGTCTTCGGGCAATTCGCAAGGCAGCGGTCACAGTAGCTCCGGTGGAAATCCCTCCCATCACTCCCTCCTCCAGAGTCATCTTGCGAGCCATGTCAAAGGCATCTTCGCTGGAGACGAGCTCCACTTCGTCAACGATATCCAAATTCAAGTTTTTGGGAACGAAGCCAGCGCCAATGCCCTGTATCTTATGAGGACCCGGTTGCACTTCCTCTCCGTTGCGAGTTTGAGTGATTACGGGACTTTCCACAGGCTCAACAGCCACGGTCAACATATCAGGGTTTCTTTCCTTAATGACCTCGGAAACCCCGGTGATGGTTCCTCCAGTACCAACTCCGGCAACAAGACAATCGATCTTACCTTCCGTTGCGGACCAAATTTCTTCGGCAGTGGTTTTCCGGTGCACTTCGGGATTAGCTGGATTATTGAACTGCTGTGGCATGAAGGCNTTCTCTCCATGCTCATCCATCAATTGCGATGCCTTGGCGATTGCTCCGCCCATTCCCTTTGGACCNGGCGTAAGCACGATTTCAGCACCCAACAAACGCAGCAAGACTCTTCTTTCCTTGGACATTGTCTCNGGCATGGTAAGAATGCAGCGGTAACCTTTTGCTGCGCAGACGAAGGCCAAGGCTATACCGGTGTTGCCGGAAGTNGGTTCGATGACAACACTGTCNGAGTTTATGAGTCCGTCTCTTTCGGCCGCTTCGATCATGGCCGCGCCGATACGGTCTTTTACGCTTGCGAGTGGATTGAAGAACTCAGATTTCAAAAAAACTCTAGCACCGCATTCGGATGTGAGTTTCTCCAGTTCCACGAGTGGGGTTTTTCCAATGGATTCGATTATATTCATAAGTCTTATTTGCGTTTGCCTCTGGGTCCATAGCTTCGGATGGGAGCGTTTCGATTCACTTCAGCATTCTTNAGNCTGTAAACGATTCTTGCCTTTTCCAAATCCTGAGGGCTCATCTCCATCTTGACGATGTCACCAACGGTAATTTTGATAAAATGCTTTCTTAACTTGCCGGATATGTGGGCCAAGACTTGGTGACCGTTTTGCAATTCAGCGCGGAACATGGTGCTTGGTAAAACAGCCGTTATTTTTCCTTCGACCTCGACGATATCTTCTTCTGCCATATATAATAAATAAATAAAAGATACTATCACACCATCTTGTTTTCATAAGTCAAGGCTCTCATTCGCGAAGCCAAGGACGCTTCCAAAACAAACNGTAGTCATAAAAATTAAACTCGCAGATGAAATACGCTCCTTGCCCTTTTCCTAAACTTTTTCCGTCTCAATTGGTCAAGGATGACCTTTTTTTTATGCAAATGGCTTATAATGAGGCGATCNATGCATGGAATCTGAATGAAGTGCCCATTGGCGCAGTCATAACCCGCAATGACGAAATAATCGCCTCGGCATGCAACCAAACCCGACAGTCCGGAGACCCAACTGCNCACGCTGAAATGATCGCAATTACGATGGCCGCCAAGAAGATCGGGGATTGGCGATTGAATGACTGCCGACTCTTCGTCACCAAGGAACCGTGCCCAATGTGTTCAGGTGCCGTAATCATGAGCCGTGTAGGAGAAGTTCACTTCGGATTCAAAGATCCCAAAATGGGTTGCCTCGGTGGCGCTCAGAGTCTTCATGAATTACCTCAGTCCAACCATACGCCATCCGTCAATCACGGAACCTTCGGACAAGAATGCCATGCCTTGGTTCAGGCTTTTTTNAAGTTTCAGCGTGATCAGAAAGATTCACTTTCGGAAGGCATCTGAATGCTTGACCTTTTTTTCCATTCATTCTTTCATTAACANTATTCNCNTATTTTTTTTATTATGTCACANACCCTGCCTAGTCTCAACTATTCCACGGATTCCCTTGANCCGCATATTGATGCTCGCACCATGGANATTCACCATGGCAAACACCATCAGACCTACGTGGACAAATTAAACGCGGCCCTTGCCNATGAAGAAAACCTTTCCGGNATGAAGGTTAATGATCTAATCAAGGATTTGACCATCGTTCCCGAACCCATCCGACAAGCGGTTCGGAACAACGGCGGCGGTCATTCGAACCATACTTTCTTCTGGAAGATGCTCAGTCCNAACGGTGGAGGTGCGCCCCATGGAACGTTGGCGGATGCCATATCCTCGACCTTTGGCTCTTTGGATGCCTTCAAGGAACTCTTTGCAAATGCGGCTCTCACCCGCTTCGGGTCAGGCTGGGCTTGGTTGATCAAGCGGGAGGATGGCAGCCTTGCAGTTACCTCGACCCCCAATCAGGATTCTCCNCTCATGGAAGGAATAGNGNACGAGACCGGAACACCTATCATTGGCTTGGACGTTTGGGAACATGCCTACTATCTGAATTATCAGAATCGTCGTCCGGATTACGTTTCCGCGTTTTGGGAGGTAGTTGATTGGGGTCGCGCTCAAGATAACTTTTCATGAGTTTTACCCTTCGGAATCTTTTCAAAACGAAGAATCTCTTCGCTTCGCTCTTCCTTGTATTCATTTCCTCCCTGGCAATGGCTCAAGGCGGAGGTTTGGAAACCGGCGCGGTTATCGTTCTTTCATCGAAGGGGTTAGTCGAAGTAACCGATCCGAAGGGTAAGATAATCACTAAAACCCTCAAGCCGGGTATGGTGCTGGCAGAGGGATTCACCATAAGAACGGGTATCACCGGGGAAATGTCCGCTCTTTTTTCGAATGGGATGACCGCCACAATCGAGCGCCAAACCATTTTGAAAATTTCAACTTTCTTACAGGAACCCTTGCAAGGCGCCAACCAAACCATCGAACAAACTGTCGATGAACCTGGTCCAACCACCCTCGCCTTGGCCTTGGACGTGGGATCACTGATCGTTGAGTCCAAGAAACTCAACAAGGATTCTAGCTTTCAAATTCAAACCCGTGTGGGAACGGCAGGAATTCAAGGAACGCAGTTTCAACTCAGCCAGCAAAGAGGGGGCGCTTGCAAGCTGGACGTCTCCAGTTCGGTGGTTTCGTTCTCATCCGCTAATAACCCCCAACCTATCCTTATCGCGGAAGGGCAAGGAATGGATGCATCTCCGGACGGCAACATTCAGTCAAGACCCATCGACCCCATTGCCAAAACGAACATCACCCGAAGAAACCAAGCTGCTGCAAAGATCGCAGCCAAGGTTTCCTTCGCCGTTCTTAAGGAAGCATCTGGCAAGGCAAAATCAATTGCGCCCGGCACTTCAGGCTCTTCGACTAGCCCCTCGCCAGCAAATGGAAGTACCAAAGATTCCGACGAAATGAACAAACCCGAGGATGACAGCGAAGGAGCTGATGAAAAGGATATGAGAGGTAGCTTGCTCAATCAATCCAAGCTCGACTTGAGAAGCGTTGGAGGAGCTGAGGTCATAAATATCATAAATAAATCCCGAGCGTCCGAATCACTCACAAGCGTTTCTCTCGAGATTGATGAGAAAACGGGAGAAACGATCGTAAACTATTTGGATGAAGTTGGAAACGTAATTAAATCCGAAACCGCATCCGAAGAACTTTTTGAGGAATTGAAATCTTCATCCGACAGCATCATTGACACCATTGCGACCGAAGTCTTCCTTGAACAAGTTGAGCTAGGATTCACCTATGAAAAGGGGGTGAACTCAGCCCTGCAGGAAGCTATAAGAATTGCAAAATCCATCCTGGCCAACGTCAGTCTGTCCAATTCCCTGCCTTCCGCCAACACCTGGAACGCTTCCGATCTAGTTTACCAATTTTCAGCCAATCCCTACGCTTACGAATTTGCTTTGATCCTAACCCGATACGGAGCGCTAGGTGATAAGAACAATAATAACCATAGCGACACAATCGATAATATCGGACTGAAAATTATTGATTTGTTGGGCGGACGCGAAAAGCTCAAGGATCAAAATCATTTGAAGGACATACTTGAAAAGTCCGCAAAGCCTGGTGAAAGCTTCAATGGACTCGTTCTCGACGGCGAACTTTTGGGCACTCGATCCGCAAATTTGTCCGAAGAGGATGCGGAAAACCTTGATTTGCAAGTCGATCGTGTGGTTGGCCTTTTGGGTTCCAATATAAACATCACTGCAAACGCGGAGCTCGACCCATCCACCCTTGCAGAATCCGACACGACGCAAGTCTTTGCAATTGCAGCGGCTAAGGATGTTATCATTGAGGGAGATCTTAATTTCAAGAACGACCAAGAATCGGATCAGGCAATTGCAATCGGAGCCGCAGACGACTTGCATTTCAGGTCGAGATCGGTCACCGACTATTTCGATTCCGATTTCGCTGGCAAGTACTTGGATAGCGTAAGTGACCCGATATTTCTGTCCGAATCTCCACACCAGCCCGCTCAATCCCCAACACCGATTAGCATTACCAATAATGGTTCCGATTTTGGAATTGGATCCTACGACAGGTTGGAATTGATCGACTTGGACATTTCAACAAAAGGAAATTTAGCCATTGGGTCATTGGATGAATTAAAGATACTTTCCACCCGTTTTGACGAATCGAAAGAATTCTCCAACGAAAACTTAGAGTCGATTCTCGATTTGAATACGCTCTCCGCTGGCACAGACGGCCAGGACGACCGTGTCTTTCTCTATGCTCACAATCGGATTGCCGCAAATGGATTGGGATTTGGAAAAGACGTCAGAGAAATTTACATGGATGCGATCACCATCGATCTCAAAAACGTAAAATTCCCAGATGCTTCTCAAGTTCTCCTCAAAAGTAAAGATGGGTATCCGACCTTTGGTGAAAGCGCCCGCCAAATTGGAAAGGTTAATTTCATCAAAAACGTCTATCATGGTAAAGATGCCTTGAACCAAAGTTTTTT
>NZLE01000104.1 GCA_002692605.1 Opitutia bacterium | reverse complement strand
AGGGGGATCAGAAGAAAGAAGACCGTATCGAAGAAAACAGGAATCGACAGCAAAAAGCCGCTGATCAGAAGCACCAACCCGGCCCTCTTTTCCCCAAATACGGAAAGCAAATGACGCACCACCCGCTCGGCCGCTCCGCTCCGCATCATACAGGTTCCGATGATCGCCGCCAGAGCGATGATCAATCCGATCCCACCGGCGGTGTTTCCGAAACCCATCAGGGTCCACTTGACCGCAAGGACGTGATTGGCGGGAGATCCCTCGGAGTCGGGCAAATCGACCCGGTTATGATACAAGCCCTTGTTTTCGACGGAAAGCTCCGGCAAGGGTCCGGAAAGCAACCCCACGAAAATAGCGGCGCTCATCAAGGCGAAAAAGGGATGAAGCTTTAGCTTGGTAACGGAGAACACGACCCATGCGACGGATACGAGCAAGACCAGCAAAGGCGAATGAGAAGGGACGGTGGANGCAAGAACGGTTTCGGTGATCATGTGGCTTGCCTANGAGTTGAGGTTTNCTCGATGCCAATGGCAAGAAGGAATTTCCTTCCGGGGGTNNTCAAGAAAGGGATCAGTAATCGATCAACCAGCAACTGCCGTGGGAAAAATGCTCGGCCTCCGCCACTCCGATCCATCTCTCGACGAAACGCGGACCCCACGAATCGGTGAAGGCAATCTCTTCGGTTTCCTTGTTGAAACCGTGAATGATGCAAATGTGAAGGTTCTCCGATCGATGAGGCTTGGGCAGGTCGGCCACNTTGTCAGNTGCCTTCTCCACGATCGTCTTCCAAGATTCCGTATCGGTCGATCTTCGCATGGCGGTCCGACGGTCAGCGGTATCGTTGAACCATTCCGTGGAATGCATNCCCCAGAGAACCGGCACGCCCGCATCCAGAAGTTTCTGCAAATCTCGAAAACTGGGCTGTTCCTGCAAAGCCTTGAAAGTCCGCCCCGCTCCCCAAACTTCCTTTTGCACCGCATTGACGAGAACGGANACCACGGTGCCTCCGCCCAAACCCGTACTCCCCGACATCGCCAANAGATACATGTCCGCGGGGATCTCCATGTAGCGCATGCAACGCTCGAAGGTCGCGGGGACGCAATAGCCCTTGGGCCCCTGATCCACCATCGGGATGTTCCGGATCACCACGTCTCCGTTCTCCCTTCTTTCGACGTTTGCCTCGTGAATTCTACGAATGTGCATGTCCGCGACCTTGGTCTGTTTGCCCCGGCGGTCCGCCACCTCCGAATGCTCGATGGCCAGGCTGACGAATTCTCCCTCCGCCACCGACAAGAGAAAACTGTGCCCTTTCCAGTCCCACCTCGAAACCTTTCTTTTGGCCGAACCTTCCCCATAGTTCTGCCTTCGCGGGCTACCCAAAACACCCTCCAATCTTGCGGCAATGGTTTCCGCATCCCGATCGATCATAGCGGCCAACTCTTCGGGATCCCTGGTAACCGAGCCCTCCTTGAAATGCTCTTCGGCCACCCCCGCGGAGGCGAAGCAATCTCCCTTGTTCGCAAAAACCAGGGAGAACCGGGAAACCTGCCCGGGTGATCCGTAGAAGGCGGCGGAATAGGGACGGGCATCCAAAAAGCGGTAGCTGGAATCTGCGTAGAGCCGGCAACTGATGGAATTGCTGGTGGATGATTCGACCGGCCACCTNAGGCGTTCACCCAATTCGTCGGCGGTGTCATCCCAGAGCCGGTCGTCGGCAAACAAGGATTGCCCCACCGCCTNATTCAAACTCTTGAAGGACACTTTGGATNCCGAAGAACTCGACCGGCTTCCCGATCCGCTGCCNGAACTTGCCTGCCTCTCCTCCATGCTCTGCATGATCAGGGCTTTGCTGGCTTCGTTGAAAATGGATATGGAGACCACAAAGGCAACACCGTCCTTACGCTTCAGTTGGACCCGACCATTTTGAAAGGCAAGGATTTGAGCTTCGATGGCAGTTCCGGAGAGATTTTGCAAACGAACGAATTCCCGACCCGNACAAACCGCNCCGACCAAAAAAANCGAGAGCAAAAAAATACGCATGATCATGCAAGTTTATAAAAGCTTCGACTAGGACAAGGCAAGGAAGCTTTGCATGGGTCCNGAGAATCTTTCCCAAAGAGGGTTGCAGGAGAGCGAAGGGACGGGTATTGGTTTTCTTTTTAATTTTCATTCCACACCGTACCAATGAGCCCCAAGCAAACCATCGAATACACTCACACGGACGAAGCCCCCGCNTTGGCAACGCAGTCCCTGCTGCCAATCCTCCGCGCCTTCAGCGCCACCTCCGGGATCGAATTCCAATTACGGGACATTTCCCTGGCCGGACGAATCCTCGCTCACTTTCCCGACTCCCTGAGTCCGGAGCAGCAAGTTCCCGATGCCCTGTCGGAATTGGGCGCGCTCGCCACTCAACCGCAGGCCAATATCATCAAANTGCCCAACGTAAGCGCCTCCATCCCCCAGTTGCAGGANGCCATTCTCGAGCTTCAGGGAAAAGGCTTTGCGGTNCCCGACTTCCCCTCCGATCCCCGNACCGAAGAGGAAAAAGCGACCCGGGCAACCTATGCAAAGGTNTTGGGTTCAGCGGTCAACCCCGTGCTGCGCGAGGGAAACTCCGACCGCCGGGTAGCCAAACCGGTCAAGGAATACGCNCAAAAGAATCCCCACTCGATGGGCTCATGGACCTCCGACTCCAAGTCTCACGTCGCTCACATGCAATCGGGTGACTTTTACGGAAGCGAACAATCCTGCATCCTTGAAAAGGCCTGTTCGGTCCGCATCGAATTCATCGACTCATCCGGGAACGCCCAAGCCCTCAAGGAGGAACTTNNNCTTCTCGAAGGCGAAGTCATCGACGCCTCGGTGATGAGCCGAAATGCCCTCCGCTCCTTTCTCGCCGAGCAACTCGACGACGCCCGCGAACAGGGCGTGCTCTTCTCCCTGCACATGAAGGCGACCATGATGAAGGTATCCGACCCCATTATCTTCGGTCACTGCGTGGAGGCGTACCTTGGGGATTTGCTCGACGAGCANGGCGATACCCTGCGTTCCGCCGGTTTCAAACCCAANAACGGACTCAGTGACTTCGACCGGACGCTCGATTCNCTGGAACCCGAAAAACGGGAGACCATCCGGACCCGTCTGGAGGAAATTCTAGGGGATCGCCCTCCTCTGGCCATGGTCAACTCGGACAAAGGCATCACCAACCTCCACGTTCCCAGCGACGTCATCATCGACGCCTCGATGCCCGCGATGATCCGGACGTCCGGTCAGATGTGGGGCCCCGACGGAAATCCCGCCGACACCAAAGCGGTCATTCCCGACCGCAATTATGCCGGGGTCTACCAGGCGACCATCGATTTCTGCAAAACCAACGGAGCCTTTGACGTACCCACCATGGGCAACGTCGCCAACGTCGGCCTGATGGCGAAGAAGGCGGAGGAATACGGTTCGCACGACAAGACCTTTGAGATTTCCAGCCCGGGCACGGTCCGGGTGGTCAGCGATTCGGGCGAAACCTTGCTCAGTCACGAGGTCGAGACCGGTGACCTCTGGCGGATGTGCCAGACCAAACGCGTGGCGATCGTGGACTGGGTCAAACTCGCCGTGAACCGTTCCCGCCTGAGTGGAAGTCCGGTAATCTTTTGGCTCGACGAAAACCGGGCCCATGACGCCAACCTGATCCGATACGTGAAGGCAAAGCTGACTACCCTGGAGACCGAGGGGTTGGACATCAGCATTCTCGCTCCGATTGAGGCCACCCAAGTGACCTGCCAACGATGCAAGGATGGGCTCGATACCATTTCCGCAACCGGAAACGTGTTGCGGGACTACCTCACCGATCTGTTCCCCATCCTCGAACTCGGCACCAGCGCGAAAATGCTTTCCATCGTTCCCCTGCTCGCGGGAGGTGGACTGTTCGAAACCGGAGCGGGCGGTTCCGCGCCCAAGCACGTCCAACAATTCGTGGAGGAAGGACATCTGCGCTGGGACTCGCTTGGGGAATTCCTTGCCATCGCGGTTTCCCTCGAGGACCTCGCCGACAAAACGCAAAACGCCAAAGCCAAGGTCCTGGCCGACACCCTCAACCAAGCCATCGGAGTCTTTCTCGACGAAAACAAGTCCCCTTCCCGAAAAGTGAACGAATTGGACAACCGGGGCAGTCACTTTTACCTCACCCTGTTTTGGGCCGAAGCCCTCGCCTCCCAGTCCGGGGACGAAGAGTTGCAGGGTCGCTTCGCTCCCTTCGCGGAAAAGCTCCGTTCTCAGGAGGAGGCCATCGTGTCCGAACTCAATGACGCCCAGGGAGCCCCCGTTGACTTGGGTGGATATTATCT
>NZLE01000103.1 GCA_002692605.1 Opitutia bacterium | reverse complement strand
TGAGGTTGCCCGAGCCGAAGCCACCGAAAATCCAATCCTCATCAAAGAGGCTATGGATCGAGCGGTCAACCGGGTGGTCAAGTGGTTTATTTTGATTTTGGTGATTGTCTTTGACCCTTTGGCGGTCACCTTGGTAATCGCCTACAACGCTTCTCTTCTTCGAAAAAAGGATGAAGTCGGTTCCCTTCAAGAACCTGAACTGGAACAGTCAGCCAAGGCTGGGTCGGGCTTTCTCAGTTTGGCCAATCTCCCCTTGTTTTTGATTGTCCTAGGCACGGCCGGTTTCATTTATTACCAGTATTCGGCTGCGAATCATTCGGAAGCAAATTCTGCTGGAATAGCCAAGGCTTCTCTGATGGGGGAATTATCCGCTCGGCGAATCGACGACCGGGCTTTTGCCTACGTTCCCGAAAGGGCTTTTGGAGTATGCGCCTTTTCCGGTGTGCGAATGTTGGAAGAGGTCGGGTTGCCCAAAATCGTTTCCGATGACCTCAGCGCTCGAATTCCCTTTCTTGGCGATTTGGCATGGGACCCTCAATCCTGCGGAGTGGAACCGAATGGGCGTGTGGTGTATTTCCTGCAATTTCCGGGAGGAGAATTCAAGGATCAGCGCGCCGGTGACATCGTTTTCGGATTGGCCATGCCGATCGCGGACGAAGGTCTTCTCAAGGAATTCATCCTTCGCCAGCTTGACCTCAAATCGGTTTCACCCCGTTGGAAGATTCTGGAAAACTCTTCTCCGGATTACTTATCCATTCAACACAAGACAAGCCACGTCTCCGTTGGAATGGATGATCATTGTTTGGTATTTTTGACTTCTTGGTGGGCGGATCGTCCCAATCCCGGATTTCTGGATAGCGAAATGAACGAAGTCTTTCTTTTCGGGCAGGGCGGCAACTCCGTTCACAATAAAGTTTCTTCGAATTTGTCCGGTAGCGGCTATGACTTGGCTCTCTCTCTCTTTGGTGAGAATTTTTTCGATGGCTTTTCCAAATCTCAGAGCGAAGAGCAGTTGTGGAACGATCTCCGTGACTATTTGACCATGGATCTGACGATTAAGGCCAGAGCGGAGTCCGAAAGAATCGAGGTGGACGGTTCCTTTCANTTCCGTGAACCGGTATTGAACCCTGACTTTGGANTGAAAGTGGCTGCGNAGTTGGAAAAGGTACGCGGAGGGGAGGATGCTTCTGCCTTGGAAGGGGTTTACGGAGAATTCGTGGAGGTCTTTCTTCAGCGCCTTGACTACGGATCGGTGGTCTCCCGATTGGAGAGAGTGGACCTTGCGACATCTAAGGGATTCGAAGGATTTCGTTCCATTGATTTTGGCTCCCGTGAACAGGGAGAGTCGCAGGGCTTGTTATCCATGCAAATCGATACCACGGAACCCGGTGGGGATTCTCTGCGCTTGGCGATTGACTTATNGGTGTCCGCNTTGAATCCCTTGNAGGCGACTTCAGGTGAGTAAGAGTTATTTTCTCCCGCGGAAATCCAAGTTNTACGGATTCGGCTTGAGTGTCCTGTTGAGCTTTTCTTGGAGTGGGTTCTTCGGATGNGCGGAGACTGNCCGTAAAACAGCGAATAATCCCTCAGTNTCGAATGCNCTTCCATCCGAGTCCAAGGCGNATCCTNCGTTGAACAAGAGCTCCCNAANCGCAAAGAAAACCAAGAANGATGCGAAAAGGNCTGCTGAGGAAGCCAAGGCAAAGAAGAATCGACGGGAGGACACNTCGGGCAAGAAGGAATCCTTGGTCAGTCAACCTCAGGGAAAAGAGGAATCCGCTTCCACCGATCCATCCGNAAACCCAAGTGAGAAAGATTCCGAAAGTTCGAAAACTGGAGAAGAACTTGCGAAGGATCGATGGTCGGAGGGGAAGTCCGCGACAGGGCGACCTGAGGAAGATCCGAAACCATCGGTTTCNCGGAAAAGCGACCCCTCGATGCCCTCAACCTCCATGAATAAAGTGGCCCCCATTCGNACGGATGGTGATCCTCCGGTCGAGCGGATCACCAAGGTTCCTTCNAGCCAAGCTTCTCCCGCAGACATGCCTGATGAGAGAGAAACGAGCCAGTCCGAAGTTTCGAACCAAAGCCCTCTNTCGGATGCATCGCATGAGTTGGGGCATGGCGGCGAGTCNTTGAGGAGACGAAGCATATCCGGGGAACGCCAAGAGAATGCGACGGATGCCGGCGTCTCCGAGATGCAGACTTTTTTTGCTCCCCGAAAAGGCGATGAGAAGATGCCTGAACCCGAAGAAAAAACAAAGGAAGTTTTTCTTGTCGAACCCGAGTCGNCAACGGTCNCTTCTCCTGACCCAGCTTCGCTGACCTTGAGATCTGCGGAAGAGAAGGGTGCGGCTGATTCCTCGGTAGCTACGGGTTTCGAAGGCTCGGAAAGCCGGGAAGTTGGCCTTTCTTCTCTTCCTGGGAAATTGCCAGTAACCTTAGAGACTAGCCAAAGGACAGTGGGATATTCCGATGAGAACGAAGAATTGGGAAAAGCCCCCGATGATCGGGAGTCTAAGTACTTGGGCTTTGGTAAAACAGAGGATTCCGAACCCGCTGAAGGGAAACCGGTTTCACCAATCCCAGAAAATCCATCTTCACAGCCATCTTATCTTCGCTTGCAGGAGTTTATCAAAAGCTCCACGCCCAATGATTTCTCNTCCAAGCAACCGACCCGCGAATATTCCAAACTTTCGGTTTGGGCCAAGAGCAAGGAGGATGAAAATGGNACTGTNGTCCCCAAGCTTCGCGGAGATAGAAAAAGATTCGGAAAAGCCCTGCAATGGATTCGGGATAAAGGTCGTAGTGAAGACTAAATTCAGTCACCCCCTTATCTTCCTTTCTCTCGTGTTTCTGGTGATCTTCCTACTCGCCCAACTCTCTTCCTTGTTATTCGAAACCACCGCCTTCTTCGATCTTTTCAGGGAGAGGATGAAAAACCCCTAAGGGAGGGGTAGCCTATTCGAATCGGTAAACCAACCTGAGGTAGTACTTTAGGTCCAATTCTTCCTTGTCCTCCGCCGGAGTCGAATTGTAGGTGCCGGATAGACCCGAACGAAGGTTCCAATCCATGGCTTTGTCGAGGGGAATGACTAAGGCGGAATCCTGGCTAAGCAGAAAATCCGAGAACTTCGAAATCGAGGGCACGTAGGTCAAATCGCTCTCCCAAGCCAGAGTATCTCTGAAGCGATGCCGATATTCCAAACCCAGATCGAGAGCGGGTTCGGAGAAATCATCACCTGAAGATCGAAGTTTTTCAAAGCGGGATGCCGCTCCGGCCCGTACGGAAATCTTGTAGGTTTGGTTGTCCAACCAGGAATACTTCAAGCCGAGGGCCGTGGTTGCCCGAAGATCCACGTCTTCGAGACGGTCATTTTCCAAATCGGTNTTTGCATACCAAGCCAACTCTTCGAAAAAACGCGAATCGTATTCGGCGCCAAACTTGGTTTCATCCACCGTAGTCACGTCTTTCTTGCTTGAGTTGTTGTAGGACAAATAAAAATCATACTCTCTCATTTTGTTGGCCAGGGTGCTGTCCAATCGGATGCCCAATCCGAAATCCTCGGCATTTCCGGACGACCCCGCCAAATCGAACCCCAAGGAATGCTTCCATTTCATCAACAACTCTTGGGCTGTCTTTTGGGCGCTCAGAATGAGGGGGTCATCCTCGCCTTCCGGCCACAATTGACCGATTTCGTTCAACGCGAAGCTCATCTCCCGTTCCTCCAGTCCAAGAGTCCCGTTTGCTCTGGACACGATCACGCCATTGAAGGTGCGGTTGTCTTCCAAGCGGATCGAAAAGGGGTCCTCACTTGAAATCGCAGCGATTCGCGAATGGGCGATTCGAAGTTTCCCGGCAAACTCGGTTTCGATGGTAAGGTTTCCATCCTGCATGCCAAGGATCTGTCCGACGAGCACGGAACCGTCGGTGGTGGTCACTCGATCCGCCATTAGGTTGAGATGGAGCGCAAGAGATAAGGCAAGCAAACGTTTCATTCCTTTGAATTTCATATTCGAATCCCTAGACTCATCTTAACCCGGAGGCCAAGTCATCTGTCTTCCACCCAACAGATGGACGTGCAAATGGGGAACGCTTTCTCCGCCTTCCTTTCCGTTGTTTACAACGATTCGAAACCCATCGTCCAAGTTCTCCCGTTGGGCCACTTGAGCGGCAGTAAGAAGCAAATGGCCAAGCAGCGACTGATCCTCCTTTTCAGCCATCCGAATTCGGGGAATTGGTTTTTTTGGAATCACCAAAGCATGAAAAGGGGCTTGTGGGGATACATCTTTGATGACTATGCAGCTCCCGTCTTCGTGAAGGATATCCGAAGGAATCTCACGGTTGATGATCTTTTCGAAAAGAGTGCTCATGGAAAGAATTACCTAATCCCCAAGCTTCATTTGGACGACCAAATTCGCAGGGAAGAAAGATAAAAGTTTTCCAGGGCAGCTTCATCCTTCAAATTCACTTCAAGCAATCCGGTGTTTTTTTCAAGACTTGTCAGGACTTTTGCAAGTTTGATGGCATTTCTTCCAACCGTTTCCAGGTTCTTCGAGCCTTCGACTGCGATACTTCGGGTCTTTTGGGACAATTGGCGGAGAAAGTCACTCCGTACGCCTTTCCTTATACCCGTTTCCAAGGCATCCTTCTCTTTGTCGTCCAAGATTTGAGGTAACTCCCGTAAAACCTTTTCGCATTGCTGATCCGCTTGCTCACGAATGATTTTGAGCAAACCGGCGGTAAGTCCATAAGCTGCGAAAACCGGAGAGACCCGATCCTTTTTCAAGGACTCCCGGTCGAGGAGACCGTGAATCCAGCCTTCGTAGGTGTTGAGCCACTCCTGCCACTCCTCGCATTTCTCCGAATCCGGTTCCCCCTTCAAGCGGACTTGGAGGCAACGACTCCGAATGGTCGGAAGCATGGAGTAGGGTCGCGTAGTCAGGAGAAAGACATAGGTGTCACCGGGCGGTTCCTCCAGAGTCTTGAGGAATGCGTTGGCAGCTTCCTTTCTCATCCGGTCTGCTTCATGGATTAGGGCGATCTTTGCTCCGCCCTGATTGGAGGACCGGTTCAATTCCCCGATTAACTCCCGAGTTTTTTCAACGGTGATGATGCGGGCTTTTCCACTGGGTCGGAGATGAAAAAGATCGGGATGCAGGTTCTGCTCCTGAGGAATTCCCAAAATCGAACGAGTGAGTTCCATGGCCTGTCTTTCGACGCTCTGGAGGCGTTGACCCAGGAAGAGCAATCCATGATGCAGGGAACCCGCGGCAAATTGCGCCTTCAGGCATTCGGTGGGATTCGACAAATCTTGGGGCACCGCAAATTCCCAATCAAAGACCTTATTCTTCGGAGAAAAACCGAGAATGGATCTCGTTCCAAATCATGATCTCAATGTCATCCTGTTCCCCGAGACCGTCCACTACGAAAAACCGGTCGGGCAGACTACGGGCAAGATGAAGATAGCCTTCGCGCACCTTACCGTAGAATTCGACGTTTTCCTGTTCCATCCGGTCAGGCATGTCGGAAACCCGGTGTTTGATCCTCTCCAGGCCGACTTCAGCTGGAACGTCCAGAACAACCGTAAGGTCGGGAACGACTTCGCCCACCGCAAAGGAGTTGATTTGAGTGACCGGGTCATCGGCAATTTGACGGGCAACGCCCTGATAAACCGTGGTTGAGTCCAGAAAACGGTCGCAAAGAACGATCTTTCCGTCCTGCACGGCCGGGAAGATGACTTCCCGGACCAATTGGGCCCGACTCGCGGCAAACATAAGAAGCTCGGTTTCGGGGAAAATGCTCTTGGAGGAGTCCGCATGCATCAGCAAATGTCTGATGTCCTCACCAATTATGGTTCCACCGGGTTCACGGGTAACCACGACCTCACGGTGATCGATCTCCTCGAGCCGATCCGCCAGACGGCGGATTTGGGTGGATTTTCCACAACCCTCCGAACCTTCGAAGGAAATGAGAATGCCGGTATCGTGACTCATGACTTAGGATAACTCCGCTTCCTTGAGCAGAGCGATTACTTGGTTGGTTGAAGGACTTTGGGTTGAACGGACGTAGTGTCCGGAGGTGCAAGTGGCAAGAGCAAGAGAGGTTAGGGGAGAGAATCCACAGAGTCGGGCGCTGCAGAAACCGGCATTGAAATGATCGCCTGCTCCGGTAGTGATCTTAGGGTTTTCAGTGAACGGACCCTCGCTCCACCACGCTCCTTCCTTGGTGGCGCAGGCCGCCGAATCGACCGGATGAACCACCACGCAGGAGATTTCGAGTTTCCGACGGATTTCCGTAGCAATGCGCTTGAGGGAATTTTCATCCTTGTCGCCTCCTTGCAAGCCGAGTGTTTCGCAAACCTGCAGAGCTTCGTTGTAATTGAGCCCAAGGGTGGCTTCGGCATGGGCCTGGAAGCGACTGATCACATGGAGAACCTCCAGGATGTCTTCCTTGGATCGCTTGGCCGGATCCGTTAGATCGAAAAAGAAATTACGGGTGTCGCGGGGCGGAAGGTTAGGAAGAATCTTGTCGACCAATCCGACCAGAATGGAGGTCATTTTGGGAATCATGGTCCAATTGACCACCGCAACCACGTCGGCATTGGCAATCATGTCAATGAAAGGACCCTCTTCACAGCTTTCCAGCATCCGGACAAAATCAATCTCCTCCAAGCTGCGGGTGTTTCCGAGCATCAGTTTTCCGTCCTTGAATTCAAGTGCGGTGGTGATTCCGGGTTCGGCCAGGGAAATGGCCTGGGTTTTGCGGGCAAACTCTTCGAACACCGGATGAACCACGGGACGCCCCAAGGCTCCGACGTAGCGCACGCCCAACCCTAGGGACAACATGGCGTTGGCCATGATGGGTCCGTTTCCTCCCAGTTTTTCAAAGCGTGGGAAGAGCTCGATGTTGGCGCTTTTTCCGGCGGCCGCAGAAATTCTCGAACCGAGAGCATCGATGGTATCGATGGGATCGAAGCTTTCGCCCAGACCATGCCTTTTGTCGACCGGCGTTACGATTTTATCCACAAAGCCATCCAAACCCACCACCGAGGACTTTCCTGAGGTGTTGAAGGGTTTTTGGCTGACTTCTTCTAATATGGTACTTGATATTCGCATCTGGAATCTTGCCTAGATTCGTTTGCTCCTTGGGGCAAACTTAATCGATTTCCTTGCTTGATCTGAAATTTTCGACGCTTTTTCGTTGATCTCTGCATTCGAAACCTTGAGAAAGGTTGAAAGTGGGAATTCAAAGGAGGATTGGAAAATGTTTGGTTCGGATGGTTTGCTTGTTTTGGCGGATGCGGGATTGATCGACTATTTCGTCGACTCCAATAAGGCTGGAAAAATCGTCATATGCGTTTTGGCGTTTTTGAATTGTTATGCGATCAGCTTGATGTGGAACAAATACGTTTTACTCAATAAGGCCTTGAGCAGAAACGCCCGAGATGAGAAGAGGATCAATGATCTTCCCTCCATCTTCGATTACGACGATGCCCTGTTTTCGGGAGAGGGAAGTCCCTACCTATCCATTTGTTCACGGGCAATGGAAGCGGCCCGTCGCAGCAAGGCCAATGGCGAGGTTCGGATGAATTACGTCGAGAACGCAATCCAAAGAGCTTTGGCCGAAGTGGGTGATCTTTATGAAGCGAAGATGTACTGGTTAGCCACGATTGTCTCAGGAGCTCCNTTTTTGGGGCTTCTCGGTACGGTTTGGGGGGTGATGGATGCCTTTGGTACGATGGATCGGGGCGGAGCTACGATCGAACACCTCGCTCCTGGAGTTTCCGGCGCCCTTTTNACCACGGTGGCNGCTCTTCTCGTTGCCATTCCGATCGTCTTCGTCTACAATGGACTATTGAGCAAGGCTCGAGGGGCNATGACCAAATTGGAAAACTTTTCAAGCAATTTGGCGGACCGGATCGAATTGGAGAAAAACGTCTAGGTTTTCACCATGGCCCGAGACTTCAAGCGCAAGAACAAATTGGCGGTCATTTCCGACCTCAACGTAACTCCACTGATCGACTTGGCCTTTTCCCTTTTGATCATCTTCATGATCACCACGCCCGTAATCGAGCAGTACAACCGTATTGACNTGCCCGATCAACCCTCCGAGCAGGACCAGCCTTTGCCCGAAATCGATGACGAATTCATCACCATCGATGCCGAAGGAACTTATCACTGGGGGCAGGTAAAGGTAAGCAAGGACGAATTGGAAGAACGGCTTGACCGGATTGCGGCGAGCTCGGGCGAACAACCGGTGATTCATCTTCGGGGCGACCGATCCTTGCGCTACCAGAAAATCTTTGACGTCATCAATATGTTGAAGGCCCGCAACCTGACCAAGTTGAGCCTGGACACCAAGGCTATCTGATGATCAAGGTAACTTTTTTGTCTTTTTGCTTATCAGCGATTTGATCCATTGCTACATTCGGTTGTTGCAATGGACTCCTCGGACACGCGAAACGCCTTACGCCACCTCGGTGAGGAAGTGGGGTTTCAGGTTTTGGAAANGCCGAACGAATTGTTTGCAGTCTCCTATGACGGNCTNAAGGTGCCGTNCCAACCGGAGGCGCATGTGAAAATCAACTGCGCCGAACAGGTTGGTGAACTTTTGAGGTTGGCCAATGAACTTGAAGTGCCGGTTACCTGCAGGGGCACGGGTTCTTCGCTTACCGGTGGGGCNACTCCGATTCGTGGGGGGTGGGTCNTGGACCTTTCGGACTTGAATGCCTTCGAAATCGATGAGGAGAACAGACTTGCCCGTTGCCAGCCTGGGGTGGTGGTGGCTGATCTTCAGGCGGAAGCCGAAAAACTCAATCTTTTCTATCCTCCGGATCCATCCTCCAAGAAATTTTGCACGATCGGTGGAAACCTCGCTTGCAACGCCGGTGGTTTGCGCTGCGTGAAATACGGAGTGACCCGGGATTACGTCCTGTCGCTCTCGGGGTACCTGGCCAATGGNNAGNCAGTGAGGTGGGGGAGGGATACCCGAAAATTTGCCACCGGATACAATATGCGGGATTTGTGGATTGGCAGCGAGGGAACCTTGGGAGTAATCACGTCGTCCACCCTGCGTCTGGTTGCCAAACCTCAGGGAACCGCGACTTTTCTTGCGGCCTTCGAAGCAGACGATCAAGCCTTGTCCGCTCCACTTGCTNTATCCAAACTGGGCATTCAACCCTCCATTTTNGAGTACATGGACNGTTGGACCATAAACTGTCTGCAGGAATACGTTGGTGAGGAAGTGTTCACGGGGGTTTCTCCGCGACCCATGCTTTTGGTCGAACTGGATGGCCCGGACTCCGCCTTGAGGGAGGATACGGAAAAGTTGGTTCGTTGGCTNAGCCAAAACAGCATTGAATTCCGNATNGCNTCCAATGAGGAGGAATCGGAGAAGTTGTGGGAAGTCCGNCGGCAAGGTTCCTCTTCGATGAAGAAACTTGCCNGCACCAAACTCAACGAAGACGTGGTCGTTCCCTTGGACAAGCAAATCGAATTGATCGCTTTCGTGAACCTTCTTCGTAGGGANCCCGAGCTTAAGGTTGGGGTTTTCGGTCATTGCGGAGACGGTAANCTCCACGTCAACTTCATGTACGATGAGGAAAACGAGGAGGAGACCCGGAAAGCCGTGCGCGCTTTGGGACGATTAATGAGCGAAGTCATTCGTTTGGGCGGNGCGATTAGTGGGGAGCATGGCGTAGGACTGGCCAAGACGCCCTTCGTTCGGGAACAATTCAATGGCGCCGAGTGGGAGGCGATGAAGGCAATTAAGCTCGCCTTGGACCCCAAAGGAATTCTTAATCCAGGAAAAATCTTTGACCTTTTCANGCCTTGGGAACAAAAAAAGGCTGACGTACAACTTTCATGGGAACTTTCCAACGAATAACCGAACCTCCGGACCAATGANAAGCAAGCCACTTCTTCTGACCCTTCTCNCACTCCTCGCTCCCCTGTTTGCCCGAGCCCAANCCCTTCACCCATGGACGGANCTTCAAGGCCGGACTCTTCAGGCTACCTTTGTCAAATCCGATGGCACNACCGTTACCATCAATTGGAATGGCCAAGTTGTCCCGATTCCTCTTGCCACCCTGTCTCCCGCTTCGCAGGAATTGGCCAAAAAACTTGCCGCCGAAGCCGCTTTCGGTTCGGTGGGCGGAGCTCCGGCACTTCATCCTTGGACCGATCTTCAGGGGCGTACCCTTCAGGCCAAATTCATCAAAGCGGACGCCACCACCGTTACCATCGAGTGGCAGGGNCAGGTGATTCCCNTGCCTTTGGCANCNCTANCCCCCGCCNCTCAGGCGCTTGCCCAAAAGTTGAGCGGAGGTTCGGCGCCGGTTCCACCGCCCGCGCCCTCCGCACCTGTGGTTCCTCAGACTCCAACGAAACCCCAAGGGCCCAAGCCCACGATCGTCACGGGAGAGGTCGCGTTGGAAGCGGAGCACAATTGGGAAGCGACGACCGGAGTTGTGATCAAGGCAAAGTTCGTTTCTCTCGAGGGTGAGGACGTCAATCTGCTGATGTATGGGGGGCGAGCTGAACAAAGCGTGCCCCTTGCCCGNCTTTCCAAAACCTCNCAGGAGTTGGCCAAGAAACTGCAAGCTGACCTGAATCAGCAAACCCAATTACGAACTCAGGAAGCGGCCAAGAGGAAAAAGATGGAAGTGCCCGCNGTGGTGGAAGCGGACATTGCCCGCTATCACAAATGGCAAAGCTCGGACGGTAATGAAATCGAGGCGATGTACGTCGACGCCAAGGATAGCGGAGTCACTCTCCTCATGAAAAACAACCCAAACAAACCCTACGAATTGGGATGGGAAAGGCTCAGTCCGGAATCTCAGGCGCTTGCCGAAGGCATTCGTCGATTGAAGGANGAACTTACTCCTGCCAATCCGGTCATNGCTCCNTATGCGCCNGCCGGCGAGAAAAGGAAGGCTGCGATTTTGCCCCGTTACACCCAGGGNAAATGGAAAAACTACAACACCGTTTTGGAAAGCGCGGTGTATGACGTTGCCTTGCACAGCAACGGTCANACGGTTCACATTTGGTTAAAGGANGCGGCGGAATCCGAAGATGCCGGTCTTGGNGAACGAGCCAAAAGGGTGCCTTTGAGNGTCAATTTCAGACCCATTTANTACACCCGACCGGGGGAGCATAACAGTCGGGTGCACCGTCGAATCAAAACNTTCGATGATGCCCCCTTCGTTTCCAATGAAAGGGAAACGACCNTGCTTGCCGGAACTCTCGAGAACGATGCGACCTTCGAATATCANATGGAAATCAATCACCGAGGGTTGAGTTTTTGGGGGGAAATCGAAGANGACCGCAAGGAGGAATTCCCCACCTTTTTCTCGATCGCCTTTTATTCGCCAAACTTCATTCCCAACGTCACCAACATGGCCTTGAAGGACATCGAGCCGATTGTNGGAGACGGTTCCCTCTACATCGACCCGATGGAGTCGAAGCGCGCCAAGATACCCATGATGATGAAATGGGACGACGTGATGAAAAAGTTCGCAGGCGCCGAGTGGAATCCAATCAAGTCGGCTGAATTCATGGGCAAGCCTTTCGGTTCCCATAANATTCGCGTAACCCCTGCCAACACCCGTGATATGTACTACCGCTGGTCCAAGGGTTATTCCGGGATTTATCCCTTCCAGGCGATCCATCTCGTTCATAGCACGGAGGACTCGTGGTACCTTAGGCATTCNAGGGAAAAGGACATCGATTATTCCAAGTACAAGGATCGGGGGGAAATTCCCAANAACAAGAGACTGAACGTCAACATCATCCGTGGGCGGGGTTAGAATAGCCCTCAGCATAGTTCTTCTTTCCGCCCTTTCCCTCGGTGCGGAAAAAATTCGAATCGCTTCCTACAATTTCGAGAACTATCTGGTGATGGACCGGATNGTTCGGGGGAAGTGGAAGCCCAATTACCCCAAACCCACAAAGGAAAAGCGGGCTTTGCGNACCTTGGTCAACTTGGTCAGGCCGGACGTTCTGGTGATTCAGGAAATCGGAGACCGTCCCTTTCTCAATGAGTTTTGGCAGGATTTGAACGTCACCACCGGTACTCCCTTTCATCATTCCGCATGGATGCCCGGAGCCACNGNAGAGGAGGAAAGGCATTTGGCCATCCTGTCCCGAATCCCCTTCTCGCAGATCCGCATCCACCACGATTTGTCCTTCACCTATTTCGATGGTGTGGAAAGCCCCAGTCGGGGAATGCTGGAAGCCGAATTCGTTGTCAATGGGATTCGATGGAATCTCTTCAATCTTCATCTCAAGAGCAAATGGACTGAGCGCAAGGACGACCCAAATGCCAACCTNCGTCGCGAGAANGAGGCTCGCACCATCCGGGATTACCTGCGTAAGCGCTTTCTACCCGGGGAGGGGCATCCCTATCTCTTGGCCGGTGATTTCAACGACCACAAGAATTCCGCCCCCTTGCGCCGTTTNCTGCAAGTCAATGACCTCGCTCTTACGAAAATGGTTCCTTGCGTCGATTCCAACGGACATTTTTGGACCCATTACTATGCCAAGCAAGATAGCTATTCCCGTTTGGATTATCTTTTGGCCTCACCCAGNTTTTTCAAGAGACTGGTGCCNGAGAGCGCTGCAATCGCCGACCGACATTTTTCCCTTTGGGCATCCGATCACCGGATGATTTACGCCGACTTCGAATTTTAGTGGCAAAAACGAAGGCTCTGCTCAAGCCCTTTTCCTTAGCCCTTCCAAAGTTTCTTTTCCTCGATCAGGTGGGCAACGCATTCGGGTAGGCATTCCTTCCAATTTTCGCTTCGGTCCCGCACCCTTTGAAAAACGTCACGGGAGAAGAGGCGCATATGAGTCCGNTTGCAGTTNTTGAGATCCTCCAGGAAACCGTTCTCACGCACGTATTTGTACAGGTTACGNAGGTTTTGAGCGACCATCAGGTTTTCGACGGTAACCAGTCCGTCTTCGTTGATTTCCGCTTCCACATTGTCTCCCCGCCCGATTTGCTTACGGTAGCGTTCGAAATTTTCATGATCGATCGGATAGGCGTATATCTTTACGTTGTCCTTNAAGAGCACCCCGAAGGCTTCGAGGATTCCTCCGTCCAGGCACTGGTAGTACTCTTCCTTGAAAATATCCGCAAGGTTGTTCAGACCCATNACCAGTCCGATGGGGTTGCGGACGTGTCTGCGCAAATAGGAGGATAGCTTGAAGTATTCGAAATAGTTGGATACCAACACACCGTATCCGCAGGAGTTGATTACCTCGATGCGCGAAATGAAGTCCTCGTGGTTGACGTCGCCTTCGTTGAGTAAGTTACCCAAGGTCAGTTCCATAAAAACCTCGAGCTCATTCTCATTGACGTCCTCTCTTTGAGCGAACTGGGTTTTGGCNGTTTCGAGCATGTCAAGATTGACCTGTGTGACGGGGCGAAAACTGCCCCGTTCGATCAGACAGGATTTCTTATATAATTTCTCAGCCGCCTGCACAACGAAACCGTTTTCGTCAAACATGATGGCTTGGGTGAGGCCCCTTTCCGTCAGTTTGAGACAGAGAATGCGATTGTCGANGCGTTCGAAATCAGGACCGTTGAATTCGATCATATCGACCTCAATCCTATCGAGTCCGATTCCATCGACCAGGCTGGCAATGAAATCGTCCGGATTCTTCGTCTTGTGGAAGGCACCGAAGACCAGATTGACTCCGAGCATGCCGATGGCTTCCTGCTGGAGTCGGTTTTCCCGGTCCAACATCCTGACATGGAGAATGACGTCGTGAAAGGGACCTTGCGGGTCCAGTTGAAAACGGATGCCCATCCATCCATGACACTCGTTGTTCTTTTGGTAATTGAGCGCGGAAACGGTGTTGGCGAAGGCAAAGAAATGAGTGGTTGCGCCTCGAGCTTCGGACAACCTTTCCTCCAAGAGACTATATTCGTGGGCCATCATTTGCACCAGCCGTTTTCTCGACACGTAGCGGCCGGCGTCTCCATAGATCGCATCGCTGAACTTCATGTCATAGGCCGACATGGTCTTGGCTACGGTACCGGCCGCCCCACCTGCCTGAAAGAAATTACGAGCGACCTCCTGTCCGGCCCCGATTTCCGCAAAGGTACCGTACTTGCTGGGATCGAGATTGATCCGCAGGGCTTTTTCTTCGACCGATAAATTTTCCGAGCTCATTGCTTACGTNACTTGCTTTGTTTTTGCNTTCAGGCAAAGTTTTTCTTCGACCTTCGCATCAGAGAACGGTTTATTGGGATGCTTGCAAATGAAATCTTTTTTCAAGGACGTGTTCAGGCGCTTGGCGGTGACTCTCGTTTCCGCCCTCGTTTTCGCNGTTTTTTCCATCGCTCTCTTCGCATGGTTCACCTCGAAGGTAGTGGAGCAAAGCGAGGCGCAGGTCGCGGACGAATCGATTCTGGTTATCGATCTGACCATGAATCTGACCGACCGACCCGATGATTTCCGTTTGGATGATTTGACCCGTGAAATCCTGACCGACGAGTCACAACCCCCACAATTTCATCTTTTGGAAGTCTTACAGGCACTTGAGCGGGCGGGGAAGGACAAGAGAATTGAGGCCATTTTGCTGAAGGGAAGTTTTCGTCCTTCCGGCTACGGATGCGGTTATCAGGCCATTGGGGAGTTGATGAGAGGCTTTTCCCGTTTTCAGGAAACCGGAAAGAAAATCGTCGGTTATGCCCATACGCCCTCCAAATTGGATTATTTGGTGTATTCACTCTGCGATGAGTTGCACATGGACCCAAGTGGAACTCTTTTGTTGAACGGACTGGCCAGCGAGGAAATTTTTCTGGCCGAAACCTTGGAGAAATATGGTGTGGGCCTGCAAGTGGCGAGGGTGGGTGAGTTCAAGGGAGCGGTGGAGCCCTTCACGGCAACCGGATTCAGTGAGGAAAACCGGATGCAGATTCGTCGTCTGCTTGATTTGCGATGGACGCATTACCTTCAAACGGTCTCCAGACTGCGTGATCTTGCCTTCGAGGAACTGAGCCAAACCCTGAGCTCGGACTTTTTTCTGCAACCTCGTCAGGCTGAGGAACTCGGTTTGGTAGATGCGCTATCGACCTATGGAGAGTTGATTGACCGGATGTCGGAGATCGGTGAGGAAGATGCAGACGATGGATTCGTTCAGATTGGACTGATGGAATACCTGACCCAAAACGAGACCTTGGACAAGGAAAGCCCCAAAGTGGCCGTTGTCTACGTGGAAGGGGCGATCGTGGATGGGTGGGCGGATGACGGGGCATCCATCGGCGGCTCCAGGATTGCCGACCGGATTCGAAAGATCCGTACCGATTCCGATCAATACAAGGCTTTGGTCCTTCGGGTGAATTCGCCGGGCGGTAGTGTGTCCGGTTCGGACGCAATTCTCGCGGAGATCAGCCGTGCCCGGGCAGAGGGCTTGCCGGTGGTGGTTTCCATGGGTTCGGTGGCGGCTTCCGGAGGCTATTGGATTTCCACCGATTGCGATGCTCTTTTTGCCGGTGAGCAAACCATAACCGGTTCCATAGGGGTTTTTGGCCTCTTCCCGAACTTTCGAGAACTAAGCGGGAATTTCGGTCTTCGATGGGATGTGGTGAAAACCCATCCCTCTGCGGATGCCCTCAGTTTTTCCCGACCCAAATCGGCGGAGGAAATGAAAGTCCTGCAACGGCACGTTGAAGGAATTTACGACCGTTTTGTGGGCTTGGTTGCGGAGGGCAGGGAAATGGATGAGTCCGAGGTTCGGAGAATTGCCGAAGGTCGGGTATGGATGGGTTCCGATGCCAAGGAAAGGAAACTGGTGGATGAATTCGGCGGATTGGAGCAAGCCATTGCCCATGCCAAGGAGTTGGCTGATTCTGAGGAAGACTTGAAAATCGAAGAGTTTCCTAAAATCGAAAACCCCTATGATTTTCTGGGAGATTTGATGGAAGTCGGCGCTCGATCCCTGTTTGCGGACTCCGTTATCGAGGAACCGATGGAAGCGGCCCATTTGCGTAACCAATTAATGGAGACCCTGTCCTGTCTTGCCCGGATGAATGATCCTCGAGGCGTTTATGGTTTGCTTCCCTGGTATCGGGGATGCTTCGGATTTTAACTTTATTTTTGGAATTATGACTAAGGAAATTACTTTGAAACGAAATTGCACCGCGACTCTCATTCCTTCCGGGGATGAAGTGACCTTGGCGGAAGGGAATGCCTTCTCCGTGGCCCAATCCCTCGGAGGGTCCGTAACGTTGCGGGATGCCAACGGACTTTATCGGGTAGGAGCCGAGGAAATGGATGCCTTGGGAGAAGAGTTCGTCGCTCAACCCGGACCCGCGGAGGAGTTGCCCAAAGACAGTGGACCCCTTGATGAAACCAAGATCTGGGATGCGATGCGCGGGTGCTATGATCCGGAGATCCCGATTAATATCGTTGATTTGGGCTTAATCTACGATTTGCAAATCTCAGGCGACGAAGGCGCTCAGTTGGTGGAAGTCAAAATGACCCTCACCGCTCAGGGTTGCGGAATGGGTCCGGTGATTGCCGAGGATGCCAAGGGTCGGATCGAAAAGCTATCCGGAGTATCCGAGGCTCGCGTCGATATCGTTTGGGATCCTCCCTGGAACCCGCGAATGATCTCGGGGGAAGGAAAAAAAGTCCTCGGCCTCGAGTAGCTCCCAAACTTTATTTCTTCAGGTTGTAGCAGGAAACGATTTCCTGATCCCTTAGGTACATCTTACCATTTGAGATAACCGGATGGGTCCAAACCTTTCCTTTGGGATTCCTTTTCTTGGACTGGGGGTTCAGCGTGAATTGTCCTCGTGGTTTCCATCCTTTGGTACTTGCCTCGATTAGAAAAATTCGGCCATCGGATTCGCCTTGGCAGTAAAATCTCCCGTCCGCATAAGCGATCGCTCCCTTACCCAGGGCTTTCTTTTCGTTCCACAGGAGTTCACCGCTTGCAAAGTCCATGCAGACCCAACCGACCTGATCGGAATATCCGAAAAGATGATCACCGAGTTTGATCACCCCCCCATGATGATTTTTCATGAACTTGTTGTCATAGACGTCCTTGGAACCCGAGGATTCCAAACTGACGAGTTTGCAACCGACTCCGTATCCGGAGGTAATGAAGACTTTTCCATCGTCATGGATGGGCGTGGGAATGACCGCGGTTCTACCCGGCCAGGATGACTTCCAGGCAAGATCCCCGGATTTTGCGTCAATCCCAACAACGTTCTTCATCACCAATTGGACGTATTGTCTTTTTCCCCGGTTCTCGATCACGATGGGGGATGAGTACTGAGCCGCGTCCGTGAATTCGGAGCTTTGCCAAAGAAGTTTTCCATTATCTGCGTCCAGCGCTGCAAGAGCGCCCTTTGAACCACCCGGTGTACAGATCACCCTGCCTTCATCAACGAGGACCGACTCGGTATATCCCCAACCGGGCACTTTTCCTCCCAAATCACTGACCAGGCTGACGCTCCAAATTTTCTTTCCCGTTCTGGCGTCGGCGCACACCAAGTCACCCCGTCCTCCCAAAGCGTAGACTTTACCATCCGCCACGGTGGGCGTCATGCGGGGACCGTCTCCCCATCCATTGGTCAGCAAGTCTCCGACCGCCAGGGACCAGACCTGTTTGCCGGTGGTCGCGTTGAAGGCGAGCAACCGTTCTTCCTTTCCGAAAGCGCCCATCGTGTATAAACCTCCCTTGACCACGGAAAACCCCGAATACCCCATACCCGCATCGGTCGATGACCACACTTTCTGAGGACCCCCTTCGGGCCACTCCTGAAGAAGGCCGGTTTCCTTGGAGATTCCCGTACGGTCCGCGCCTCTCCAACTGGGCCAATCTTCGGCATTTCCAAGGCTGCAAAGGAATAGAAAAGCGATAAGCGAAGTGTAAGTTTTCATGACCGATTCATGTTTGTTTGATAAGACCTGAGCAACAACAAAGAGAGAGTTCGCTCAAAGTTTACGAAAAAGGAGCCGTTTGATCGGCTCCTTTTTCAAAGTGGGAAAAGTTTGAACGGAGTTAGGCTTTGATCTTTCCGACCTTCTTCCAACGACCGGTTTTTCCGGAATCCAACACCGCTTCGCAAATGTATTGGGTTTCCAAAGCATCACGGAAATCCGGGCGTAGAGGACGCTTCTTGCGGGAGCCATAGCCTTTTACGAAGTCAGCGAACTGGTTGATGAAGCTGTGCTCGTAACCGATGTTCAAGCCGGGAACCCACCATTTGTCCATGTATGGGTGTTCGCCTCCGTTGTCGGAAACGTGAATCGAGCGCCAACCGCGGGTCTTGGGGTCTTCCTTGTCGTATTCGAAGTATTCGAGACGGTGCAGGTCATGCAAATCCCAGAAGAAGGATCCGTCGGCTCCATTAATCTCGAAAGTGTAGAGAGCCTTGTGTCCACGGGCATATCGGGTGGACTCGAAGATGGCCAAGGAACCATTGGCGAACTTGGCGAGGAAAGCGCAGGCATCGTCAATGGTGACCTTTTGCTTCTTTCCGGTCTTGGTGTGAACGCGTTCCTTGACGAAAGTCTCGGTCATGGCGCTCACTTCAACGATGGGACCGTTCAACCATATGGCGGTGTCAATGCAATGAGCGAGCAGGTCACCGGTCACTCCACTACCGGCAACTTTGGCATCCAACCTCCATAGACCTTCTCCGCCCTGGGGCAAATCCGTGTTAATCGTCCAGTCCTGAAGGAAGTTGGCCCGGTAATGATAAATTTTCCCGAGTCTTCCCTCATCGATCATTTCCTTGGCCAAGGTAACTGCTGGAATTCTACGGTAGTTGTACCAAACCATATTGGCCACTCCCGCTTTCTCCACTTCGCGGACCATGGCTTCGCCTTCCTTGCAATTCAAAGCCAGAGGCTTTTCGCAGAGGATGGCCTTGCCCGCCTTGGCTGCGGCAATGGCGATGTCGTGGTGCACGTTGTTGGGCGCCGCGATATCGATGACGTCGATGTCGTCCCGGGCGATGAGTTTTTTCCAATCCGTTTCCACGGATTCGTATCCCCATTGATCCGCAAATTCTTCAGCCCGATCCTTGTTGCGGGCGCAGACTGCCGCCAGTTGAGGTTCGTACTTCAGTTCGGGGAAGAAGTTCGGAACCTTACGGAAGGCGTTGGAATGGGTACGGCCCATGAAGCCGTAACCGATTAATCCGATGCGCAATGGTTTTTTCTTAGCCATAATGATTTTATTGTCGTTGGGGTTTGTGTTTTAGGAGTTGGGCAGGGGAGTGTCCTACAAAAAGGCCACATCCCAAAGGATATGGCCTTTTTTGTAAAGGTTATAAAGGCGGGTCTTAGATCTCAACCGGCTTGTAGCCACCTCTTCCTCGGAAGTAAAAGATCAAGGCAAGATAGCATGCTAACATAAATACGGGAAAAATTGCCACGCTAGCGAGTGATCCTTGTTTACCTGTCTGAATACTAGCTTGCACTTTTATCTGCTCTTCCTCAGAGAGATTACCAATTTTGGAGGCATCCACTGCGGTGTAGTCGCCAAGGAAATAAGTACTGTCATTTGAAATCTTATTGTAGGTTTCGGAGGATGTGGCTTCTTCAACAGATAATTTTATAGAATCTTCTGTCATCTTACCAATCACAGGCCCACCAAGAATTCCTACGGCAAGCATCCCAATACCAGCAATTGCATTAAGCGTAAGAGCACCGCCTTTGGGGCATTGTTCGGAAACCACTCCCAATGTCGTAGGCCAGAAAAAAGTCTTTCCGAAACCATATAAAGTGGCGAAAACAAAAATCATGGCAAGTCCAGAGGCTGAACTTAATAGATAAAGTCCAAGGATCGCCAACACGGCTGATGTGGCTAGAAGACCCAAAGGACCAAGTGCCTTAACAATCGGTCCAGCAAACCAGAATCGCAAAACCATCATGATAGCGGAAGTATAAATCAGAACCCACAGCCCGTTGTAACCAGCTTCTTTCATGGGTTCTTCCATGAGTCCCGATATTGCACCATCGGTACCGAGTTCAGTTGTTGCTAAGGGAATCATAATTATGCAAAGGAAAATAAGTAGTGGGCGTCCAAGTGATTTGCAGTACAGCCCATACCCCACAGTTGCAGCTGCAGTAAGACCATAAACGATCGTGTCGCCCCAACCAAAAACCATGCCTAGCTGTCTGAAAATCAAATAACCTGAAATCAAGGCTCCAATGGCTCCGAATTCAGCGAGCATTTCCTTGTAGGATGTTCCGGATTCAACCCTCTCATTAACAGGGAATTGTACTTTTAGAAGCATGACGAGATAAACCACTGCTGGAATCGCAATAAGATAAATCAGAATTCTCCAATCTTCCGCTGCTTGGGCTCCAAGAAGAATTGTTAGGATTCCACCAAGAACAAGTCCGCCGGGCCATCCGGCGTGTAAAATATTCAGCCATTTGGTCTTGTCCTTTTTAAACATGGTGGCAACTACGGGGTTTATGAATGCTTCCACAGTGCCGTTTCCTAGTCCAAGAATAACTGAGCCCCAGTAAAGAAGATTATAAGCTTCTGCTTGAGCAGATGTTAGTGCATCTCCCTCTAAACCTTCTGCCATAACAACTCCATAGGCCTGAAAGGCCAGAATTGCATATAAAGCATAGCAAATAAAACTGAAAATCATGGCAGCCCGATACCCAATATTATCAATTATTAGACTGAAAACGATAATACTTATTGCAAATGGCCAGATACCCGCTCCAAAAAGTTCCTGCGCCTGCACTTGGTCTAATCCGAATGTGCTGGGCCAGAAGGGTGCGGCATTTACCAGGAAAGCTCTTGTGATAAAAGCAAAAGCAGTGGTGATGAGGGCAATGAAGCACCCCCAAAACAATTTCATATCTGGTTCTGTTTCTTGATTACTCATAATTGATTGGGCTGGTTATTAAGGAGACGAGTAGGGTAACTAATCCCTATGATTTAAATTTGATGAGTTATGGCAAGCTTGAATCCGACTCCTTTTTGGTGACGGGATCGTTTACTTTCCTTGGGTTTTCTTGGACCAACTATCTCTCAAAGCAACGCTTCGATTGAGAACGAGTCCGGCTTCAGCCACAGCATTCGTGTCGATGCAAAAGTACCCGACCCTTTCGAGTTGGAAAGGTTGGCCCGGCTCGAAAGCGCTTACGCTTGGCTCCACTCTGGCCGTCGTAACCACTTCCAGGGAACCTGAATTGATGAAATCGGTGAAATCCTTTCCGTCCTCGTTCTCTTCAGGATTGGGGCACGAGAACAGACGGTCGTAGAGATTGGCCGAGCAGGGAAGGGCGGTGCGGGCATCCACCCATTGAATGGTGCCCTTGACCTTACGTCCGTCCGCAGTACCTCCTCCCCGGCTCTCCGGGTCATAGGAACAGATCAGTTCGGAAATCTCACCGCTCTCGTCCCGGATCACTTCCTTACAGGTAACATAATAGGCGTATTTCAGCCTGACCTCTCGGCCCGGGGCCATACGAAAATATTTCTTGGGCGGATCCTCCATGAAGTCATTGCGGTCAATCAGGATTTCCCGAGAGAAGTGGATTTTTCGAGTGCCCGCGTCAGGATCTTCCGGATTGTTGATGGCATCCAATTCCTCGGTTTGATCCTCCGGGTAATTCTGCAAGGTAACCTTGAGCGGATTCAGTACGCCGAGGCGCCGTTCCGCGCGCCGGTTCAAGTCATCCCTCAGGCAATACTCCAGAAGCTCCATCTCAATGACGTTTTCACGCTTGGCCAAGCCAACCCGATCGCAAAAGGCCCGAATGGCTTGAGGAGTGTATCCCCGACGACGCATTCCGCTCAAGGTCGGCATGCGCGGATCGTCCCAGCCGTTGACGTGTCCCTCCGTCACCAAACGGAGCATCTTGCGCTTGCTCATCACGGTGTAGTTCAGATTGAGACGGGCGAACTCGATTTGTTGGGGATGATGAATGCCCAGGTTTTCACAAAACCAATCGTAGAGAGGTCGGTGATGTTCGAATTCCAAGGTGCAGAGGGAATGGGTGATTCCCTCGATGGAATCCGATTGTCCGTGAGCGAAATCATAGGAGGGATAAATCTTCCATTGGGTTCCGGTCTTCGGATGCTCCTTGTGCAGGATTCGATAGATGACCGGATCCCGGAGGTTCAGGTTGGGAGAGGCCATGTCGATCTTGGCCCGCAAAGTCTTCGAGCCTTCCGGGAACTCACCTGCTTTCATCTTTTGGAAGAGATCGAGATTTTCCTCCACCGGACGATCCCGGAATGGGCTTGGCTTACCCGGTTCGGTGAGGGTGCCCCGCAGTTCCCTCATTTCCTCGAAGTTGAGATCGCAGACGAATGCCTTACCGTTTTCGATCAATCTCACCGCCCAGTCGAAGAGCTGGTCAAAGTAATCGGATGCGTGATGCAAGCGTTCCTCCCAATCGAAGCCCAGCCAGCGAACGTCCGCCATAATCGCCTCGGCGTATTCGGTCTTCTCCGCCGCCGGGTTGGTGTCGTCGAGCCGGAGATTGCAAAGTCCTCCGAATTCCTCCGCCACTCCGAAATTCAGACAAATGCTCTTGGCATGGCCCAAATGAAGATAGCCGTTCGGTTCGGGGGGGAAGCGGGTGTGGACCCGGCCTTCGTTCTTTCCGTTCGTCCGATCCTCGCTGATGATCGAACGAATGAAATCGAGAGGCTTGTCTGCGGTTGATTCTTCCATGGTATTCGATTCCATTCGGATTCTTGCTTCAGTCGATCCGTTCGCCATAGGACGAGCGGTACTCCTTTTCCAAGGCTTTCAGTCCTTTCTTGCTCAATCCGGATCCGGCCTCGCTCAGTTGATGGAGAGCCTTGCGAACGCGAATCCGGGTGAGATCGGGCCCCAGGAGAGTCATTCCATCGAAAAGAGGGAGGGAAACCGCTGAGCCGCTGATCGCGTAAAAGAAAGGGCGGAGCAAATCCTTGAGCTTGGTTTCCTCGGTTTCGGCCATTCTTTGGAACACGCCGGATAGGGACTCCCGATCCCAAGTTCGAACCTTTTCCAGCTCCCACTCTGCGATCTTGAGCAGGCGGGCGACTTCCGGGGCTTCGAATTTGCCCAACAGATCCTCCGTGGAATAGGTCGGACTCTCGATGAGCAAGAACTGGGCGAGGGGAAAAAAGTCCGCAAAGGTCTCCAGCCTCTGCAAGGCGAGGGGCAGAACCTTGGCGATGAAGTCCGGGTTGGCCTTCCATTGACCGAGGCGCTCCACCACTTCCTCCGGGCTGAGTTTCTCGCGGAGATAGCGGCCATTGAGCCATTTCAATTTGGCGAGATCGAAAATCGGTCCACCCAGGCTCATTCTCTTCAGGTCGAAGGATTCGCTCATCTCTTGGATGGAAAAGACTTCCCGTTGATCGGGGAGGGTGTAGCCCATCATGCCGAGGTAATTGACCATCGCCTCCGGGAGAAAGCCCGCTTCCCGATAATAGAAGATGCCCGTTGGGTTCTTGCGCTTGGACAACTTGGATTTGTCCGGGTTGCGCAAAAGGGGTAGATGGGCGAAAACCGGGGTTTCCCAGCCCAGAGCCTGATAGAGCAGAACGTGTTTGGGGGTGCTGCTGATCCATTCCTCTCCCCGGATCACGTGAGTGATTCCCATGAGGTGGTCATCCACCACGTTGGCCAGATGATAAGTCGGATAGCCGTCTGATTTTTGGAGGATTTGATGATCGATCTGTTTCCAGTCGATGCTCACTTCGCCCCGCAACTCATCTTCGAATACGCAAACTCCTTCCGTAGGAACCTTGAGGCGCACGACGTAGGGTTCTCCGGCGGCGAGCTTGGCTTGGATTTCCTCTTCGGTGAGGTTGAGGCAACGGCCGTCATACCGAGGAGTTTCCTTGTTGGCGATTTGGGACTTCCTGAGTTCGTCGAGGCGTTCCTGAGTGCAAAAGCAGCGGTAGGCGTGACCTTCCTCGATCAACCGCTCGACTTCNNNTTGATGGATTTCCAAACGNTCGCTTTGACGGTAGGGCCCGTNGTCGCCTCCGCAGTCCGGACCCTCGTCCCATTGCAAGCCCANCCATTTCAGGGCANCGATGATGGCTTGCTCGGATTTTTCGGTGGAGCGCTGGCGGTCGGTATCCTCGATGCGCAGAATCATGCTTCCCCCATGCCTTTGGGCAAAGGCCAGATTGAACAAGGCCATGTAAGCGGTCCCGACGTGGGGATCACCGGTGGGCGATGGAGCGATGCGCGTACGGATGGGTTGGCTCATGTGAAGGAAATCAGAAAGCATAGGAAGGAAGTTGCAAAAGGACGAACAAAATCTCCTCGTAATCGCATCCTTGCCAAGTGCCCGACTCCCCGTTACTTCATCAATCATGAAGGTTTTGGTCGTTGGAGCGAATGGAAAGGTGGGCACGATCCTTTGCGGAAAGCTTTGGGCGGCTCATGATTTTTCTCCCGTTGCGTTGATCCGTGATTCCCGGCAGTCCACCAAATTCACCGCTTTGGGCGTACCTGCGGTTACCGGGGACCTCGAGGTGGGAGTGGCGGATTTTCTGCCGGGCTTGGATGCGGTGGTGTTCACCGCCGGTTCCGGTGGGCGCACCGGGCCCGAAAAGACCACCGACGTCGACCAGAACGCCGCCATCCGCCTGATGGACGATTGCGTGAAGTCGGGAGTGAAAAGATTCGTCATGATCAGCGCCATCGGGGCGGATCCCAACTCCGAGTCCGAGCGCATCCGTCATTATCTTCGGGCGAAGGGAGTGGCGGACGCCTACCTCCGCTCCTCCGGGCTGGATTACACCATTCTTGCTCCCGGTACCCTTTTGGACGAGCGGGGGGTGGGCCGTATCCAGGCCGAGGAGGACCTGGGCTTTCACGGGTACTTGCCCCGCGAGGACCTGGCGGATTGCGTGGTTGAGACTCTCCGCAATTTCCTAACCCTTGGGAAAACCATCCAACTGGTCGCAGGACGGGACAAGGTCAAGGATGCGATTGCGGGGGTGGCCGGGGGTGGCGATTTGCCCCCCATTGCCTGAATCGTTTGGTCTCATTCTTCGGAAAATCTGCGTTCAATGCGGGAAAGTGATCGAATGGATTTGATTAAATCATGGAAAATGGATTTAAGAAGAACGCGGCTGTGCCGTATTGAAGAAAAATCCACACTTTTGCATGCCTAGAAGAAACGACATCGAGCATATCCTGATCATTGGTTCGGGCCCGATCATCATTGGTCAGGCTTGTGAATTCGACTACAGCGGAGCCCAGGCCTGCAAAGCCCTGCGCGAGGAAGGATTTCGTATTTCCCTGGTCAACAGCAACCCGGCGACCATCATGACGGACCCGGAGTTTGCCGACGCCACCTACGTCGAACCGCTTACCGTGGACAGCGTGGCCACCATCATCGAAAAGGAAAAGCCCGATGCCCTCCTTCCCACTTTGGGCGGACAGACCGGACTGAACCTCTCCCTCGAGTTGAACGAGGCCGGCATTCTCAAGGAGCATGGCGTGGAGATGATCGGGGCCAAGCCCGCGGCCATCAAGAAAGGGGAGGACCGCGAACTCTTCAAGCGGGCCATGCTTGACATTGGTCTGGACGTGGCCCGTTCCTTTTCGGTTCATTCGCTGGAAGAGGCCCGTTCCCACCTCGACGAACTGGGTGATTTCCCCATCATTTTGCGTCCCGCCTACACCCTGGGCGGAACCGGAGGAGGCATTGCCTACAACCGGGAGGAATTTGATGAAATGATGCGCCTGGGTTTGGACGCCTCTCCGATCAATCAGGTGCTCATGGAAGAGTGCCTGCTCGGTTGGAAGGAATACGAGATGGAAGTGATGCGTGACTACAAGGACCAGTGCGTGGTCATTTGTTCGATCGAGAATTTCGATCCCATGGGTGTGCACACCGGCGACTCCATCACCATCGCTCCGGCGATGACCTTGTCCGACAAGGAGTACCAGTTGATGAGGGACGCCTCCTTCGCCTGCATCCGCGAGATCGGCGTGGAGACCGGAGGCAGCAACATTCAATTCGCCACCAACCCGGAGAACGGGCGCATGGTGGTCATCGAGATGAACCCGCGGGTCTCCCGCAGTTCGGCGCTCGCCTCCAAGGCCACCGGTTTCCCCATTGCCAAGTTCGCCGCCAAACTCGCGGTCGGGTATTCCCTCGACGAGTTGCAGAATGACGTCACCAAGGAGACCCCCGCCTGTTTCGAACCCTCCATCGATTACGTGGTCACCAAGGTTCCCCGCTTCACTTTCGAAAAGTTCCCCGAGACCGACTCCACCTTGACCTCCGCGATGAAGTCGGTGGGCGAAGCCATGGCCATCGGCCGCACCTTCAAGGAGTCCTTTCAAAAGGCGATGCGTTCGCTCGAGATTGGGCTCAAGGGATTCGAGGCGGGCAAGCTCGCGAACCAAAAACTCGACAAATCCGCCATTCGCGCCGGAGTCAAGCGCCCCTCCGCGGAACGACCGACTTATTTGTACAAGGCCTTTGAGATCGGGATGACTCCCGAGCAAATCTCCAAGCAATCGGGGATCGATCTGTGGTTCACCACCCAACTTGGGCAGATCCATCGGATCCGGCAGGAGATCGGAGCCACCACCCTGACCGAGTGTGACGAGGAATCCTTTCGGGAAGCCAAGGAAGCCGGCTTTTCCGACCGCCAACTGGCGGATGCCTGGGGATGCGAACCATCGGAGGTGCGCGAACGCCGTGAGTCGCTCGGAATCCGGACCACCTTCAGATTGGTCGATACCTGCGCCGCCGAATTCGAAGCCTTCACTCCCTACTACTATTCATCCTACGGCGACGAGAATGAAATCAAGCAGTCGGATGCCAGGAAGATCATGATTCTGGGGGGCGGGCCCAACCGGATCGGACAGGGCATCGAATTCGATTACTGTTGCGTTCACGCGTCCTTCGCCCTGCGCGAAGCCGGGTTTGAGACGGTGATGGTCAATTCCAACCCCGAGACCGTCTCCACCGATTACGACACCTCCGACCGGCTTTATTTCGAACCTCTGACCCTCGAGGACGTCTTGGAAATTTATCGTCAGGAAAAGTGCGACGGAGCCATCGTCCAGTATGGGGGACAAACTCCCCTGAACTTGGCCACCGGGTTGCAGGAAGCGGGAGTCAAGGTGATCGGCACCTCTCCCGAGAGCATCGACTTGGCCGAGGACCGTGAGAAATTCAAGCAGATCCTCGATCAGTTGGGGCTGAAGCAACCCCAGAACGAAACCGCGCTCGAACCCGAGGAAGCGGCGGAAAAGGCCGCCCGCATCGGATATCCCATCCTGCTTCGCCCCTCCTTTGTGCTCGGAGGTCGCGGAATGTTCATCGTGTACGACGAGGAGGAGCTGAGCGGAGTGGTCCAGGAAGCCTTTGCGGTCGCTCCGGGCAAGCCGGTGCTCCTGGACAAGTTTTTGGAGGAAGCGATCGAATTGGACGTGGATTGCATCTCCGACGGAGAGACCACGGTGGTCGGGGGGATGCTCCAGCACATCGAATTCGCCGGGGTGCACAGTGGAGACGCAGCCATGGTTCTTCCACCGCACGATCTGCCCGAGGAAATGATCGACGAAGTCCGACAGGCTTCGCATGACCTCGCCAAGGCGATTGGGGTGATCGGTTTGATGAACATCCAATTCGCCATCAAGGACGGGGAACTCTTCCTGATCGAAGTCAACCCGCGGGCCTCCCGGACCGTGCCCTTCGTCAGCAAGACGATCGGCGTGCCCCTGGCCAAACTCGGGGCCCGGGTGATGGCCGGAGCCAAGCTCAAGGACCTTGGATTCACCGAGGAAATCCTGCCCAAGCACTGGGCGATCAAGGAATCCGTCTTTCCCTTCAGCCGCTTTCCCGGTTCGCCCATCGTGCTGACTCCCGAGATGCGGAGCACCGGAGAAGTCATGGGTCAGGACGAGGATTTCGGCATGGCTTTCGCGAAGACCCAGATGGCGGCCAAGCCCTCGCTTCCGCTGGAAGGCAACGTCTTTCTCAGCGTCAAGGACTCCGATAAGCCTCAGGCTCTGGAAATCGCCAAGGGTCTGCACGATCTGGGATTCTCTTTTTACTCGACCGAAGGAACCGCTCAGTTTCTCAACGAAAACGGCATCAAGACGGAGACCGTCCTGCGCATCAGCGAAGGCCGGCCCAACGTCGCCGACCTGATCAAGAACGGAAAGATTCAACTGGTCATCAACACTCCGCTCGGGCTCATTCCCCGGCGCGATGAGAATGGAATCCGCAGCGAAGCGGTCTTGCACGGCATCCCCGTGATCACCACCCTCGGATCCGCTTTCGCCACCCTGCAGGGTATCCGTTCGCTCAAGGAAAAGAAGTTCTCGGTCAAATCCCTGCAGGCTTACCACCCGTGAGCCCATCCATCATTTCCCTCCTTCACGGGCCGGATCAGCCTGGGATCGTGGCCAAGGTTTCGGGTTGGATTCATGACCGGGGCGGGAACGTTCTGCATGCCGACCAGCACCTCGACCGTCAGGAAAACGTCTTTTTTCAGCGGGTGGAGTGGGATCCGGCATCCGGCCATGAGGCCCGGGAGGATTCCGAAGCCTTCGTCGACTTCGCTGAGCGGGAACTCGGAATGTCGGTGCGCATCGCGCTGAGCGACGACCGGCCCAAGGTGGCCCTGATGGTGTCCAAAGCCGATCACTGCTTTCACGACTTGGTGTTGCGGGTCCGGGCGGGCGAATGGAATGCGGAGTTCGCCGGCGTTCTTTCCAATCATGAGGACCTCGCTCCGGTGGCGGAATCCTACGCTTTGCCTTTTCTGCATCTTCCGATGAGCCTGGAATCCAAACCCGAAGTGGAGAACCGTCAACTCGCCTGGCTCCATGAGAATGGGGTCGAACTGGTCATTCTCGCCCGCTACATGCAAGTGCTCAGTGGGGATTTTCTCGAACGGGTGGGATGCCCGGTGATCAATATTCATCACTCCTTTCTGCCTTCCTTCGCCGGGGCCAAGCCCTACCACCAGGCCTACAAGCGGGGAGTCAAACTGATCGGGGCGACCGCCCATTACGTCACCGAGGATTTGGACGAAGGCCCCATCATCGAACAGGACGTCGCCCGGGTCAGCCACCGGCACGGACCCAGGGACCTGATCGAGAAAGGCAGGGACCTCGAGAAAGTGGTGCTCTCCACCGCGGTGCGCCGGCACCTTCAGAACCGGGTGCTTGATTACCGTAACAAGACCGTGGTCTTCGATTAGAATGGATTTCAATTTCGAAGCCTTCCTTTGGTACCTTTTGCTGGCGGATTGCGCCTTCGCCAACGTCGTGGCCTGGTTCAATGCCGATTGGTACGGGGCCAAGTACCCAAGGATTGCCTTCGTCTTTCCCGCCTCCAAACCCTGGTGCCTGCTTTACCTCCTGCTGACCATTTGGCTGGGCATGGCGCTCCGCAGACTGGGCGTTCTTCCCTGGTGAAGTTCCCTTTGGGGAGGGGTGATCCGCCTCCCTGATTTCGCTTGCATAGACAAGCAACCGCTTGACGAAGCCACGGAATCCTCCTAGTCCTGCGGAATGAAGCTCCTCACCCTCGTCCTTTGCCTGACCGGCATTCTTGCCCACGCCAAGCAGCGGCCCAACGTCCTTTTCATTCTGACCGACGACCAGGCCCCGCACACCCTTTCGGTTTATGGGAACAAAGTCTGCCAAACCCCCCACCTTGACAAACTCGCCGCCTCCGGAATGGTGCTCGATCAGGCCTACCATATGGGATCGATGAGCGGAGCCGTCTGCTCGCCCTCGCGCACCATGATCATGTCCGGCCGCACTCTCTGGCATCTTCCCCCACGTGGCAAGAAACACCTCAAGAAAGAGGAGGGCAAGACCTCCGGGCCGGAAATCCTCAATAACTCCTTGCCCGCGGTCTTCAACCGGGCCGGATACGAAACCTTCCGGACCTGCAAGAACGGAAACAGCTACAGCCTGGCCAACGCCCTCTTTCAAGTCGTTAGGGACAAGACCGCCCGCAAGGCCGGGG
>NZLE01000102.1 GCA_002692605.1 Opitutia bacterium | reverse complement strand
CGAAGGCAGACGTCATTTTAGTTTCGGGCTACGATGGAGGAACTGGCGCATCTCCACGTTCTTCCATACAACACGCCGGAGCTCCGTGGGAGCTTGGTCTTGCCGAAACAAACCAAACCTTGCTGCTTAATGATTTACGCAGTCGAGTTGTTCTGGAAACGGATGGACAGTTGAAGACAGGTCGTGACGTTGCAATCGCATGCCTGCTAGGGGCAGAAGAATTTGGGTTCGCCACCGCTCCTCTCGTGACTTTGGGGTGCCTGATGATGCGAGTTTGCCACAAAAACACTTGTCCTGTTGGGATCGCCACTCAGGATCCGCGTCTTCGCGAAAAATTTGGTGGTGGAGCGGATGCCGTGGTTAATTTCATGACGTACGTTGCCGAAGAAATGAGGGAAACCATGGCCAAATTGGGGTTCAAAACCGTAAATGAAATGGTTGGTCAAGTGGATAAACTGGAACTCAATACCGCTCTCAATCATTGGAAGGCAAAAGGCTTGGACTATTCTAAGATCTTACACAAACCTGAGATCGGTCCTGAAGTCGGAACCTATTGCCAGATGAAACAGGATCATTTGCTGGAGAAATCATTGGATCAAAGGTTGATTACCAAGGCGGCTATGCCAGCGATTGTTGAATCCAAACCGGTTGTCATTGATACTCCCATTGTGAATACGGATCGGGTCGTGGGCACAATAACCGGCGCCGAAGTTTCTCGCCGACATGGATTCGAGGGGCTTCCTGAGGATACAATCCGAATTAATCTGACCGGGTCCGCAGGCCAAAGCTTAGCCGCATTCTGTCCCAAAGGTATGACTTTCACGGTTACTGGAGATACCAATGACTATTGTGGGAAAGGGTTGTCAGGGGCAAAAGTCATTGTTCGTCCTCCTGAAGATTCTCCTTTTATCGCTCATGAAAATATTATTACAGGGAATGTATGCTTTTATGGAGCTACGGCTGGAAAAGCTTTTATTGCCGGTGTTGCCGGCGAGCGGTTTTGTGTCCGAAATTCTGGAGTTCAGGCAGTTGTTGAGGGTATGGGCGATCATGGATGCGAATATATGACCGGCGGTTCAGTGTTGTGCCTTGGCAAAACAGGCCGCAACTTTGGAGCCGGTATGTCCGGTGGCATTGCGTACGTTTTGGACGAGGAGAATGATTTCGTTGCCAATAGGCTCAACTCCGAAATGGTTAAAATTTATCCGCTCATTGAGTGTGATGATCAGGAAATCAATGAATTGAAGAGACGGATTTCTGAACACTTCGAACTTACCGGCTCTGCAAGAGCTTCTGATATTCTCGAACACTGGGATCGTTATATTAACCTTTTTCTAAAGATTATGCCCGAAGACTACGAACGAGTCCTCCTTGCGTTGAAACGAGCCGAAGAAAGAGGTTTGGAAGGGGATGATGCTATCCAAGCCGCTTTTGAGGAGAATGTTGCGGCCGGCCATTAATCATATACTTTTTTATTATGGGAAAACCCACAGGATTCTTAGAACACACGCGATCACCCATACCGGATCGTTCTCCGTTGGAACGGATTAAGGATTGGGATGAGATTCACGAAGATTTTCAAGAGGACAAACTGAAGCAGCAAGGCTCTCGTTGCATGGATTGCGGAACGCCCTATTGTCATACTGGGATGACCATAAGTAATATGGCCAGCGGTTGCCCAATAAACAATTTGATCCCCGAATGGAATGACTTGGTCTACCAAGGGAAATGGAACGATGCCCTAGATCGTCTCCACAAGACCAATAACTTTCCTGAGTTTACTGGTCGGGTCTGCCCAGCGCCATGCGAAGGTTCTTGCGTACTGGGCGTAATTGAGCCCCCGGTTACCATAAAGAGCATCGAGTGCGCAATCATTGACAAGGGCTTTCAAGAGGGGTGGGTAAAACCTTGTCCTCCCTCCAAAAGGTCTGGTAAGCGAGTGGCCGTTGTTGGCTCGGGTCCTGCAGGTTTGGCTGCCGCTGACCAACTTAACAAAGCGGGCCATTTGGTCACGGTATATGAGCGCGCTGATCGTGTCGGAGGTCTTTTGATGTACGGGATTCCCAACATGAAGTTGGACAAGAAATACATTCAGCGGAGGGTCGATCTTCTTGCTGCCGAAGGTATAGAGTTCATAGTTTCCACCGAGATTGGAAAAGACTTGCCGGCCAAGAAACTCGTCGAGGATTTTGATGCGGTCGTACTTTGCTGCGGAGCAACCAAACCTCGTGATCTGCCCATAGAGGGAAGAGAACTCAAGGGAGTTCATTTTGCCATGGAGTTCTTGACTCGTAACACGCAAGGCTTGCTTGAGTTGAAGGACGTAACAACTTTTGAAACTGCGGCAAAAAACAAGGATGTGGTTGTCATAGGAGGTGGTGACACGGGCACCGATTGTGTGGGAACCTCCGTACGCCATGGTTGTAAAACGGTTACGCAACTGGAGATCATGCCTCGACCCCCCGAAGAACGAGCTCCCGACAACCCTTGGCCAGAGTGGCCAAAGGTTTATAAGTTGGATTATGGACAGGAAGAGGCGAAAGAGGTTTTCGGAAGCGATCCGAGGAATTACCTTACGGCCACTAAGAAATTTCTTGGAGATGAAGATGGTAACCTCCGGGCATTGGTTATCCATGATATAGAATGGAAACAGGATGGGGGACGATTCACTCCCATAGAAGTTCCCGGTTCCGTCAGAGAAATCCCTGCACAGGCAGCTTTTTTGGCAATGGGATTTCTTGGGCCTGAAGATTTGATTGCCGAAGAACTTGGGTTGGAACGAGATGCTCGATCCAATGTGCAAGCCGAGTATGGTAAGTTTTCTACGAATATGCATGGAGTTTTTGCCGCAGGTGATATGAGAAGGGGACAGTCTTTGGTCGTATGGGCAATCAACGAAGGTCGAGCCGTAGCCCGCGAATGCGACGAGTTCCTCATGGGAGAAACTTCTCTTCCCTGATTAAAATGCGTATTGTTTGTTTGGATCTTGAAGGTGTTTTAGTTCCCGAAATTTGGATTGCCTTCGCTGAAAAGACTGGTGTTTCCGAACTCACTCGAACCACCCGAGACGAACCTGATTATGGGGTTCTTATGCAATACCGTCTGGATATTCTCTCTGAAAACAAGTTTGGTCTGAGTGACATTCAAAGTGTAATTGCCTCGATGGTTCCATTACCTGGAGCCATCGAATTCCTCGACTCCTTGAGAAGCAAATTCGAGCTTATTCTTCTCTCTGACACATTTAGGGAATTTGCGGGTCCATTGATGAAAAAGCTCGGTTCTCCGACCCTTTTTTGTCACGAGCTGAAAATTTCTGCAGATAATATCGAAGGGATAAGACTTCGATTGCCAGATCACAAAAGGAAGACCGTGCAATATCTCCAAAAGCTTAATTTTGAAGTGATTGCAGCAGGAGACAGTTATAATGATTTGGGAATGTTAAAAACGGCGGATCACTGTATGTTATTCAATCCTCCGCAAAACCTTGTCTTTGAGTACCCGGATATTCCAGTCGGACGCAATTACTCTGAACTTCTCTCATTCATTGAAAATCCAGTCCAATGATTTTAATTATAGCAGGTACAAATCGTCTGGGTAGTTTGTCTTCCCGAACCTCCCATTCCATTGCGGAGATTTTCAGGACTTTGGGGCAGGATTGCGAAGTGCTTGATCTTTCTGAATTGCCGCCTGAAACCTTCTCTCCGACTGCTTACGTTCAAAAACCCTCAAAAGTTCTCGAGTTTACGGATAAGGTGCTTCGGTCATCCGGGTTAGTGGTGGTTTCTCCCGAATACAACGGGAGCATGTCAGGAGCCTTAAAGCTGTTCATTGACCTTTTGCCGTATCCGGAAAGCTTCGAAAATCGTCCAATCTGTTACGTCGGCATAGCTTCGGGTCAATTTGGAGCCTTGCGTCCGGTTGAGCATTTGCAACAAGTCTTTGGATACAGAAATGCCCATAATTTCCCCAAGCGAGTCTTTGTACCGGCCGTACATGAAGTGGTTGACAAGGATAAGGGTGTGCTGGACGAAAGTTTAACCGACAGGCTAAGAGATCAAGCCGTTGGTTTTATCGATTTCTGCAAAGCTCTGGGCAAGAGCGTATAAATCCCAAAGATTTTTATGCGAGGATCGGATGCAGCAATCTACCGTGAACGTCCGTCAAACGTAAGTCTCTTCCTCCGTGTCGATAGGTTAGGTTTTCATGATCCAATCCAAGAAGATGAAGTACAGTTGCCCATAGGTCATAGAAATCACATTTGTTTTCGGTAACGTGATATCCGAAATCGTCGGTGGAGCCGTAAACGGTACCCCCCTTGATACCTCCTCCCGCCATCCATATCGAAAAGCCGTAAGGGTTGTGGTCCCTGCCATTACTTCCTTGAGAAAAAGGCGTCCTTCCGAATTCGCCTGCCCAAATCACCAAGGTTTCGTCCAACAAACCACGCACCTTCAAATCTTGTAGTAATCCGGCAATCGGCTGATCGACCTGATGGGCCATAGCCGCATGGCCCTTTTCCAAAGCCCCATGCTGGTCCCACGGATTGGCCGCCCCTCCGGCGCCAATTTTCTCAGTGAGGCAACTCAGTTCCACAAACCGCACCCCCCTTTCCACCAATCGGCGCGCCAGAAGACATTGTCTCGCATAAGCGGCTTTTTGAGTGTCGCTTGAATCCAATCCGTAGAGTTTTTTCGTTGCTTCGGACTCACCTTTCAAATCGCAAAGTTCCGGAACCGCAGCTTGCATTTTATAAGCCACTTCATGGTTCCGGATGGCCGCTTCCACTTGAGGATGATTTCCAGTCTGGCTGAGAAAATGCCGATCAAGGGATTTGTGGAAATCGAGCCTTTTCCTTTGAGCGAAAAGGGGTTCGTGGGGTTTGACGTTTCGAATCGGTTCGTTCATGTCGACTTGGAGAATCGACCCTTGGTTGTTGGCCGGCAGGTATCCGCTGCCATATAATCCAACTCCACCATGAGGAGGCACGGAGCCACCACTGTGCAAGACAACAAAACTGGGAAGATTTTGATTGAGCGCCCCAAGACCATAGCTTACCCACGCTCCTGCAGTGGGATGGCCCATGAAGGGAAAACCCGTGTGAATGGCGTAATTACCCTGCGCATGTTCGTTGACCTTACTGGTCATTGATCGAATAACCGCCATGTCGTCGACCATTTTTGCGGTATGCGGAAAAATGGAGCTGACCGGGATACCGCTTTGCCCATAATTGGCAAATTGAAAGGGTGATGGGAAAACGTTTCCGTTGTTATTGAACTGAGTGCGCTCCACCTTCATAGGCATGGGCCTGCCATTATACTCTTGCAGGGTTGGTTTTGGATCAAAGGAGTCAACTTGGGAAACACCTCCAGACATGTAACAGAAAATAACGCTTTTTGCCTTCGGAGTGTAGTGGGGTTTTGCGGAGAGTTGACTTTGGCCTAAGACTCCCTGAAGTGCAAGAAGTCCAAAGCCGTTGGAACAATGGGAAAGCATTTGTCGGCGTGTGAACATGGATTTCATGACAGGCTACTTAAGGTAAATGAATTCCTTCATGTTGAAAAGGGCAAGAGCGAGATCTTGCAATTCGGGTTTGTCGGAAACGGCCATGTTTTCTCGCATGCGTCTGATTTCCTTTTCCAGGGCACTCTTCTTTTCGGTAAGCTTAGAGTAGGTTCGCTGAAGTTTGCTTGGCAAGCTTTCGTATAATTGCTTCTGGGAGACGAAAGTATCCGGATTAGAGATCAATCGAATATCTTCCGCGGTAAGTTCAAAATCGTACAAAGATGCCTCATCAATTCTCCCAACTAACAGACGTTGTGGATTAGCGGGAAGATGCCGAACTCCAAAGGAAACGATGCAATCATCCTTTTTGTAGAGATGGGAGCCGGTAGAGTAGGATTTACCATAAGGTTCGCCGTTACGATAGGCGGTGATGGTTCCATCTCCTCCGTAGGTGACCGTCAAATGAACGAAGTTTCGGTCTGCCTCTTTTTCAAAAGGAGCGCCGCCAAATGACTGAGTTCGTCTGAAGCCGTTGCTTCCCGCAATCCATTTTCTGGGCTCTTTTTCTGCAAAGACAATGGAGTCAAAGACAGCCCCATTGGGACTTTGAATGCTGATTACCCCACCACCGCGTTGTTCAAGGTTGTCGAGTCTGACCCGAGCGGCTAAAGACTTTGAGGAGATTTCAAAGGGAAGCTTTTCGGTCACGGCATATCCACCATCTTGGAGAATCAGCTTACCCTTTTCCAAGTAAGCGCCCTTTTTCAGGAAACACATTATTCCATTTGCAGAATCGGAAAGTCCTTTCTCAAAATCCCAATGAAGAACTGGTTTAGGCTGACTTTGGGCATTCTCTTTCGTTCCCCGAAATGCAAGAATCTTTTCGCGGAAGGGATGGATCATATCTTCGATTTGCCCGTCCACTTCCTTTAACTTGTCCGAAGTCTGAGATAGCTTGGCCATTGCGTTCGAGGAGTTGAGATTCGTGGCATTTAGGTAAGCAAGGGACGATGCAAGTTCATTTCCCGACGGAGGTCTGCCTAGAGCATTTCGAAACATCATGGAAATACTGTCCTCAAGGTCACCTGATCGATGTCGATTGGCAAATTCTCGAGCGTTTCGCAGGACGCTCGGATCGTTCATTAAGGTTAGAGATTGAGCGGGGACATTTGTGATGTCTCGCTTCCCTTTGGCGGAAGAGGGGACGGGGGAGTCAAAGACAGAGAGGAAGGGATCGAGAGAGTTTCTTCTTATCTCTCTGTAAACGGCTCTACGAGAACTGTTCGAAGGTTCCGATTTTCCTTCTGCAACACGGGCCAATTGAAGCCGCCCTGATGCCAAAAGCATCGCATCTCGAATCGGTTCTGCCTCTAGTCTTCGAAGATTTGCGTGGGAAAGGAGAAGGTTTTGAGGATCAATGCGCTTAGCTTCGGAGGAAGGATTCGAAGAAGAGCGGAAGGTTTTACTAGTTACGAGAAATCTTATCATTCTTTTGATCGACCATTCTTCGGAGCGAAACTTTTGGGATAAGTAATCAAGTAATTCGGGGTGGGTGGGAAGTTCTCCGAGTTTACCAAAATTATCGGGTGTTCTCACCAGGCCATTGCCGAACAAATGATGCCAAATGCGGTTAACGATAACTCGTGTGGTGAATGGGTTGTCCTTGCGTAGAAGATCCTGAGCGAATTCCAATCTCCCTATGGTTGTCTTTGGGTAAGGGGTGTCGTCAATGGCTTCGAGAAATCTTCTTGGTACTTGATGAGCCGGTTTCTTATGATTACCCCTTTCAAAAAGAGCTTGGTCGAATGGCTCTCCGTCGAGTACGCCGGGAGCGAGTCTTGGGACCGTTACCTTTTCCTCGATCTTCCGGTATTCGTTAACCAGTTCGTTGCAATGAGGGAATTTTTCTTTGGCATTTGGAAGCAGGTCATTCTTGAGCATATTGTTCAAAATTCGTGCCTGGCTGTCAGTCAAGTCATTCTCTTCCCATGCGATGACTGCTTTTTGAATGACCTCCGCATATCGGGTGCGTAACCCATTCTTATTCTCTTTGGAAAGAGGTTCGGCGAATATCGAGGAAAGCACTTCGGCGATCTCGTCCCTTGGTTGGGCCTGCCCTGGTTTGCTGAGTAAGGCTTCCGTCACGCCAAACCAGGATCTCTCCGCATCGCCTGCCTCAACCGGATGATCACGGTTCGTGGTCACTTCGAGGTAACCGGTTTCGCCGGCCCAGTAGTCCGCATTGAACTTAATCCCCTTCTCCGCGAGCGGGTCCGGTGATGATCTTTGATATACGGTTCCTTTTCTCGGATAATTCCACACCGAGTAGCGCACAACCGAACCTTTGTCGCCAATGACGCGAATCCAGAGGTCCCCTTTTTCGAAAACAAATCGTGGGGATGACAAGGTGCCATTTTGTTTGGTGCTCAAAAGATGAGTGTACGCCCCTGCGGGAAGAATGTTGCGAAGGATCTCATTGCCTTCCAGCGCAATGGTGAAATCGCCCGGTTTCGATGGTTTTTTCCCAAGCCCCGTACCACTCTTGGGCCACAGGTCGTAAGTTGAGCCATGTTTAAGTTTCCAAGAAAACGAATAATTTGTGGAAAGGCGAGAGACGAGCCGTTGCTCACTTTCACGGACTTGCTTTTTGATTTTATTCCATTCGCTTGAAAAGTCACTGCCTTCGAGATCACGGAGTTTTTGCCAAGGCATGAGGAAATTATGGGCATGTTCTTGGTTTTCCTCGGGCGGTTGGGCCAAGATTTTCTCAGCTAAATCGGGGGACTTCCAAACTTTGGCGAGTGCTTTTTTAACCGCGGTCTTAATTTCACCAAGTCTATTCTCATGATCCTTTGAAACAGTTGGATCTTCGATGACTTTTTGGGCCGGTCTGCCGTTTGAAAGAATACCGAACAAAGCATAGTAGTCGTCTTGGCTGATTGCATCGAACTTATGATGATGACAGCGAGCGCAGGAGACGGTTAAAGCAAGAAAGGTTTTGGTGACAGCATCGATTTGATCATCGGTGAAGCGGACGTGTTCATCAAGTGCGTCGGTGGGGGCAAACCCATGTAAAACAAATCTTAGATTCGAGGTGCCGATAACCGACTCATTAAGACCAAGTTGTTTGTTGATACGGGGATTCGGAAGCAAATCGCCGGCAAAATGCTCGAGAACCAACTGATCGTATCCAATGTCGGCATTGAGGGATCTAATCAAATAATTTCGGTATTGGTAAGCGTTGGGTATAGGCGGATCACCTTCGCTGCCGTGCGAATCCGCATACCGCAACCAATCCATCCAGTGTCTGGCCCAACGCTCTCCAAAATGTGGACTCGAGAGCATTTCGTCGACGGAGACTTCCACCGCATGATGGATGCCATGTTCCGTCAAAGCGGAGAACCGATCCTGCTGCTCGATTGTTGGGGGCAACCCGGTTAAGGCAAAAGATAACCTCCGCAATATGGTGATCCCTTCCGCCTCTTGGTTGGGACTTAAGCCGGAGTTTTGCATCTTATGTACTAAAAATTGGTCTACGGGATGGGTATTGTTTTGAGGGGAGGCAGAAGGAGGGCGCACCATACGAACAGGTTGAAAACTCCACCAAGACTTTCTTTTCTCCCGAGTTTTTTCCCAAGAGGTTTCATCTGCGAACTCTTCTGGCGAAGGCGGGCTCTCCCTAGGATCATAAGCTCCTGTGGAAATCCATCTTTCAAAGTCTTGAATCACATCCGGAGACAACTTGGGGCCACCTTTTGGCATCTTCAGGTTTCTAATATCATGCATCATCGCTCGCAGAAGAAGACTTTCTTGAGGATTCTCAAATGATAGAACCGAACCCCGCTCGCCACCTTTAAGCAATCCGCCCTTATAATCCAAAGCCAAGCCGGAACTTGCCTTGTTAATGCTGTTGTGGCACTCGTAGCAGTTTTCGACGAGCACGGGCCTTATTCGACTCTCAAAGAACTCCAAGCGTTTTTCTGCATGTGCTTGAATGAAATGCAAAGAGAGCGATAATGGGATGATTGCGAAACGGTGCATCAAAGAAAAGAATTCCAAAATTGGCAGTACTGTCAAATATGGAAATGATGTGCCCATTGCTTTTTAAAATGAACTATTTGCTAGAATAAAATTCGGTTCGGATTGATAATTGAGTACGCTAGATCTAAATATGAGTCGTTTTTCCGTAATCGCAACCAATGCCTGTGGTTGGCCAAACCTTACTAGATTGAGGAACGGGCAAGTTCTTTGTACCTATTTCAATGCTCCAAGTCATGGACTGATGGAAGGTGATTTGGTATGCTCGATCTCTGATCGCAAAGGCGGAAATTGGAAGAAACGGTCAATCGTGGCGAAGCGACCTAAAGGCGGGAATCGTATGCATTTGGCCGTCGGGTTGGCCCATAACGGTGACCTGCTTTGTTTTAGNAGCGGTTTTTTTGTTAAGCATGAAAAATTCACTGGGTTTTCCGGACACTGGCTTTCAAGATCCAAGGATCGGGGGAAATCATGGAAAATGGATTCTTGCCCTGAAATTCCCAAAGTCATTCGTAACGCCATTCCCTTTGGTCGCATCATCCAGCTTGAAGAGAATCAGTTGGCCTATTCGTCTTATCGATCCAAGGGAAGTGGAAATCCCAGTGAAACCTGGATGATTTTGTCCAAGGATGACGGTTTCACTTGGACAAAGAGNCTAAAGTTTGGATCGAATGATTCCAACGAAGCGACTCTTTGCAAACTTGATGATGGTCGAGTCTTAGCGGTTACGCGTACCCACACAGATCATCACGTCAAACTTTGCGAATTATCCCAAAAGCAAAAAAAGTGGAANGAGAGAGGTTCTCTGACTTTGCCCATGCAACATCCCGCGGATATTACGATTCTTNCCGAAAATTGTCTTTTGCTGACTTACGGTATCCGTAACCGAGGATTGATGGGTATTGGAGCCCGCTTGAGCATTGATGGCGGGCAAACTTGGCGGCCGCCTTGGGTGNTTCACCAATTTGGNGAAAAGGCTAAGGACATCGGATACCCCTCTACGGTTTCACTGGATGCGAAAGGAACTCTGCTCACCGCCTTTTACACGGACTACGAGCCTAGGATGAAAGCAAAACCCAATCGATATCGCGTATTATCAATGCGTTGGTCTCTTAAGAATTGGTTGCATCCAAGCGTCTTGGGTTCAATTTCGGACGGCAAGCAATTGAAGCTCTAGCTTATGATTTCCTTCTGTATTGCTCAATGTAGTCAGGCCGAATGGAGACGTCGCTTTGATCATCGTAGGCCTTTCTGATTCTTTTCAATCTAAGCTTGAGCTTTTCCTGAAGGTCAAGAACCTCTTTTTTGCCATATACGTTGGAAAGCTCATCAGGGTCGGTCTTAAGGTCATATAATTCCCATTCNTCTCCAAACTGATAAAAATGCATCAATTTGTATCTTTTCGTCCGAATGCCGTAGTGGCGAGGAATCATATGCACGCTGGGATATTCATAGTAATGATAATAAATTTCCTTTCTCCATTCCTTTGGGTTTTCAGCTTTCAGTAATGGCACCAAAGACAAACCTTGCATATCATCAGGTTGTGGAGCGCCGGCAATATCCAAAAAAGTTTGAGCATAGTCGAGATTCTGAACCATTCTCATTTCCCTGCTACCAGGTTTGACCACTCCGGGCCACTTTACGATCAGAGGCATTTTCATGGATTCGTCATACATCCATCTTTTGTCGTACCAACCATGATCTCCAATGTAGAAACCTTGGTCGGACGAATAAATTACGATGGTGTTTTCAGCCAACCCCAATTTTACAAGTTGCTTTTGGAGACGGTCGATACTTTCGTCCACTCCCTTTACGCACCTTAGATAATTCTTGGCATATCTTTGAAATTTCCAGCGAATCAGATCTTTACCCTGTAACTTGGCTTTGTGAAAAGCTTCGTCCCTTGGGCGATAATGGTCTCTCCAGGCTTTCAGTTGTTCCGGGGTCATTCGTTTCATNTTTTGCCAAGCGGAACGATCCTGTCTTTTCTGAGATGGAGGTTGATTGAATTGAGGGGTAAGATCCACAAACAGATCGTAGTTTAAATCCATATGGCGGTCGATTTCCAGTTCCTGTAAGCGGGCTCCCGGGGCATTGTCCTTCCAATCGTCGAAAAGGGTGGGAGGTTCGGGAATTTCAATGTCATCATAAAGAGACAAGTGCCTCAGAGCCGGCATCCAATTNCGGTGGGGAGCCTTGTGTTGAACCATGAGCATGAANGGNTTNTCNTNNNNTCTCTTNTCNTTNAGCCACTTCANCNNCAAGATCGGTTACGACATCNGTGCANTANCCNTCGATNCNCTNTCTGCCNTCNGGNAAAATCATNTCCGGNTTGTANTACAAGCCTTGNCCNGGNAGAACNGCCCAGTCNTCANANCCNANNGGATGNCCCCTTNAGNTGACTNTTNCCNTAGATNGCGGTNTGATANCCNGCTTTTTNNAGGAGTTTNGGGAANGTTTGNTGATTCCAATCGAAGGTATTACCATTGTTCATGAAGCCGTTTTTGTGGCTATGCTTACCGGTTTGAATCACCGCTCGACTCGGCCCGCAAATGGAATTGGTGCAGAAGCTGTTGACAAACAGCATTCCTTCCTTGGCCAGTTTATCGATCGTGGGAGTCGGGTTGACTGACTTAAGCCAGCCGTTGTAAGCGCCAATTGCATGAGGGGCATGGTCGTCGGTGAAGACGAATAGGATATTGGGAGAGGATGTCTGCTTTGAAGATAGCGACAAAGACGAAACAAGCGTTATGAGGGTGAAGAGAAATGTAGAAGGTTTCATTAGGTCTATTTGATGTTACAAAGTATGCCCGACCTCAAGCAGTTTTAACGCTATACTTTAAAAAAGAGAAAGGCATCGTCCTCCCAAACGATGCCTTTCAGGATATGCATTCCTATATGTACGCATTATCAATGCCTATGATGGTATTTCAATACTTTTTTTAGTTTTACATGAAATTTGTAATTATTTACCAAGCAAGCGTAGGCATTCGATAAGCGCGCTTGCCTAGTCATATCTTGCGTTCGGTCCACGATAAATACGTCTCCATTCTTCGGCCATTATGGAAATTTCCGAATTGTCCTGAAAAAATTGCCTAACGGATTTCATGTCTTCCATGAGCCGATCAAGCGTTTCCTTTTGCAATTCATCGGAATGAAGATTGTTTTTTTCCAAGGGATCCTTGTTCAAGTCAAAAAACTCCCATTCGTCGAATTGGTAATAATGAATGAGTTTATGGCTTTCGCTACGGATGGCGTAATGCTTGGGAACCATGGATTTCGCGGGGAAGTCATAGTGGTGAAAATAAAGGTATTTCCGAACCATTTCCTTTCTTTCCTCCATCGGCATGAATAGGTCCAGTCCTTGCATCCCCTTGGAGTCAGGTATTTTGCAAATGCCAAGAATCGTCGGGGCCAAGTCAATCGAACTTGTCAGGTCGGTTCTTTGCCCAGTGAAGTTCTCATTGTTGGCAAAGTCATGTAAAAGCATTGGAATGCGCGAGGAAGGATCGTATGCCCAAGAATCCCCAAACCAACCATTTTGACCTAAAAACCTCCCCTTGCTTGCCGTGTAAAAAAGAATGCAATTTTTGCCAAGAATTTCGTTTATTCCGCTGACAATCCGTCCGACGTTTTCGTCGATGCCCCTCAGGCATCTCAAATAATTTTTGACAAATCTCTGGTATTTCCAGCGAACCAAAGCCTCTCCCTCATAAGTGTCTCTCCAAAAGGCTTCGTTCTTTGGTCTCCAGGAAAGTTGCCAAGTTGAAAGTTGCTCTTCATTCATGCGCTTGAGGTTTCTAAGAGATTTGGCGTTTGGGTTTCCTTCGTTTGAACCTTGGTTTTCTTCAAGCTTCGGCAAAAAAAGGTCGTCCGCCAGACTTAGATTCCTTTGGATGTTCATTTCCTGATACCTGGAAGGCGGAGCTCTTCCCTTGTGTTCGTCAAAAAGAGTCAGAGGTTCGGGCAGCAAAACGTCATCGTATAGTTCAAGATGGCGTAATGCGGGCATCCATGGTTTTCGGGTTCCATTGTATTGAATAAGGGCAAAGAAGGGTTTTTGGGCGGAAGCGTTTTGCCGCCGCGTCACCCATTCGAGAAACAGGTCGGTGATTACGTCAGTGGTATGCCCTTCTATGTTCTTTTTCCCCTTTGGGTTCCAAAATTCGGGATTATAGAATTGGTCTCCGTCCGACAGGATTTCCCAATGAGAAAACCCTTGGGGTTGACTCCCGAAATCCCACTTGCCGAAAAGAGCGGTCTCATACCCGTTTTCCTGAAGTATTTTTGCCAGATTAGTCTTAATTCCGCCGAATTTGTCTCCGTTATGCAAAACATAGTTAGCATGAGGGTGCTGACCGGTTAAGAGGGACGCAGTGCTTGGTCCGGTATTTGCATTGGCGCAAAAAGCATTGGCAAAGATGAGACCCTTCCGCGCGAGTTCGCTGAGGTTTGGAGTGGGACTATCATTTAGTTTGAGACCGGATTCCGTCAAAAGGGTTTCGGTCGCGTGGTCTTCCGTGATCACAAGGATCAAATTGCGATCCTCGAAGCTCTCTGCGTAAGAAAAAAGCTCAGTACACGATAAAAACACGAGGCAAAGACACCTAAGATTTGCGCCCATGCCGAGAAGATGAAAACCTTTTGATTTAACTGTATCTTCGCGAAAAGTCATTTTACGTGGAGGAATATGCTCGCCATCAATTTTAGTTTTCACTGCAATTTATCAGTTGTAAATACAATATCCCAGTTATGATGTATATGATGTCCGTACCCTTTGTAATCTTTGCGACTTTTTCGGTCCTTTTGGCGCATTTGCTTTCAGCAAGCCCTCCACCGGGTTTCGAGAAAGTCGACCGAGAGTTCAAGATCTCAACTCTCGTTGCGCAGATGAAGTACGATTTACCTAGTTTCTCGGTGAAACCCGGAGAAAAGATCAAGATTCTCTTCAAAAACCCGGATGACCTTCCGCATAATTTGATCCTTTGCAAACCTGCCAAAGGCAATAGGGATGACAAGGGCAAGGAGGTTGCCGATGCCGTTTTGAAGTTGGGTGAGAAAGGCGTTGAGATGAATTGGGTTCCGGAAGGTCATCCTCGAATCATAGCGCAAACGGATATGGTCAATCCCAAGGGGGAAGAAACTCTTTACCTCGAGGTGCCCAAGAAGGTCGGTCCATACCCCTATGTTTGCACCTTCCCTGGTCATGCTCAAATGATGAATGGAGTTATGATTGTAGCGAATAATCTTTCACCCATAGTGAATCTCAAATACGAATTGTTTCATGGGAATTGGAGCAAGCTGCCGAATTGGGATGAACTTGAGGCCAACCAGTCTGGCATGATCGAAGATGGCTTCTTCACCATATCCAAAGCGAATAGGAAAGATGGGTTCGGTTTCTCCTTTACCGGCGATTTCGAGATCGAAAAGAGTGGATCCTATGAGTTCTTTCTCACCTCCGACGATGGTTCAGACTTAAGAATAAATGATCAGCTCGTAGTAAATAATGATGGGGTTCATGGAAACAAGAGAGTCTCGGGAAAGATAAAACTCGAAACCGGAAAGCATACCATCAAGGTGGGTTACTTTGAGAAAGGAGGTGGGGAATCCCTATACGTTGGATGGAAAGGACCCGGATTCAAGGAAACTTCCCTTTCGAAAGGCGGAAACAAGGGCTCCGTTAAAGCACCTCCGGAGCCAATCCCAGTGATGCCTTTGCCCGGAGAAGCCGTAATGTACCGAAATTTCATTGATCGAGCCGGACCCAGGGCAATTGGAGTTGGTTATGACGAGGGCCTGAACCTCGCCTTTGACGCCAACCAAATGCGATTGGCAATTCTTTGGCGAGGTGAGTTCATGGATGGCGGAAGGCACTGGACCGGTCGGGGTCAGGGTTTTCAACCTCCTGCTGGGGAAGAGGCTTTTTATTTTCCGAATGGAGATGCATTTGCAAATTTGAAGAAACCCGATGATCCATGGCCTGATCCCGAGGAGCGTTCATCTTTGGTTCGATTTCGAGGCTATCATCTCAATCAAAGGCAACAACCAACTTTTAGGTATTCGATAGGAGCCTCTTTCTTCGAAGATTTCTGTCAACCAACGAAAACGGAAAAAGGCAATTGGAGCCTTGTCCGAAGAATTGAAATCAAAAGAAACGGAGAGGACTTAACCGATCTTTATCTAAGAGTCGGCGTTGGCGCTCAAGAACTTGACGACAAGTATCTTCTCAGTGACTCAATGGAGTGCATGATCAAGCGGGGAGCCAAACCAATATTAGTCCGAAAAAGCGGTCATTCGAGAGCGGATGGAGATTTGCGTATCCCTCTTTCTGCCGATGAAAATCTCATTCACATCGTCTATTCTTGGCCTTAGCATATCAGGGATTCTTTTGGCAGGCATGCAAACGGAAGGTCTTTGAATTGATTTGAAGAAATCTTCTGCTTGCCGTAAATTTGTAAGGCTATGTGTGGAATAGTAGGATATTTAGGTCGTGAAACCGCACAAGCTCCTCTAATCGATGGTCTTCGTCGATTGGAGTACAGGGGGTATGACTCGGCTGGCATTGCCTTCCATGAAGGCTCGAAATTTTCAATGGCTCGTGAAACGGGTCGGGTGAATAACCTCGCGGAGTCCGTCCAGAAAAAGTGCTCACCCGCATCCCTTGGTATCGCTCATACCCGATGGGCCACTCACGGTGCGGTGACCGTCTCCAACACTCATCCTCATCTGAGCTACGATGATAAGTTCGTTTTGGTTCATAACGGTGTTATCGAAAATTTTGGCGCCTTGAAAAGGTTCCTTTCCGACAAAGGGATAGACTTTGCATCCGAAACGGACTCCGAAGTTCTCTGTAACCTGATCGCTTTCCATTATTCCGAACTGCCGGAAGGTGAGAATCGATTCGTCGATGCGGTCCGGCAAGCGTTGCCTCAATGTCGCGGAGCTTACGGAATTGCAGTTCTTTGCTTGGACTACCCCGATACGATGATTGGGGCGCGCCGGGGATCTCCATTGGTGGTTGGTTTGGGAGATGAGGCGAATTTCATAGCCAGTGATGCTTCGGCCTTCGTCGGACGAGCCAAGGAAGCGGTCTTCCTCAATGATGGAGAATTGGCGGTTCTCCAAGCAAACGACTTCAGAATCACCACTTTGGAAGGACAGGAAGCGACCGCCGTAACCCACCCCGTGGATGAAGTTTCTGAAGAAGTTGAATTGGGCGATTTTGATTCCTACATGGAGAAAGAGATCTACGAGCAGCCCATGGCCCTGCAGAACACCTTGCTCGGTCGTTTCGGCGATGATGGAACAACCTCCAAACTGGGGGGGCTTGAGGGGCATGAGGATGAACTGCGCAATTTGGACCGCATTATCTTCGTAGCTTGCGGAACTGCCAGACACGCGTGCATGGTAGGCGAATATTTGATCGAACGCTTGGCGCGCGTACCCGTTGAGGTCGAACATGCATCGGAGTTTCGCTACCGTAACTCGCCCAAGGCCGGAAAGTCTTTGGTCATCGCAGTAAGTCAATCCGGAGAAACCTTGGATACCTTGGAAGCGGTTAGGGAAGCAAAGACCAAGGGTCTGCTCACTCTCGGGATTACCAACGTAGTTGGCTCTTCTCTGGCAAGAGAGACGGATGGTGGAGTCTATCAGCGAGTTGGTCCGGAAATTGGAGTCGCTTCCACGAAAGCCTTTTCCTCTCAGGCTTGTCTTTGCGCAATGCTCGGGCTGGCCCTCGGGAGAATGAGAGATCTCTCCCCTATGGACGGGCAGTCGATTGTCGAGGCTTTGAAGGGCCTTCCTGATTTGGTCTCGGAAGTGTTGCAAAAAGGAGAGCAAATTAGGGAACTTGCCATAAAGTATTCCAAAGCGGAGCATCTTCTTTTTTTGGGCAGACAAAGCCTTTATCCGGTTGCCTTGGAAGGGGCATTGAAGTTGAAGGAAATTTCCTATGCGCACGCCGAAGGTTACCCAGCGGCCGAATTAAAGCATGGTCCGATTGCCTTGATTAATCCTGACTGCCCATCTGTTTTCATTGTTGAGGGTAACGAACTTTCCGCTAAGACCATTGCGAATATGCAGGAGGTCAAAGCGCGGAAGGGGCCGGTGCTCGCAATTGCGCCCGATGGCATTGAAATACCCGAGGAAGCGGCCGACGACGTTTTTCGACTTCCTGACGCACATGAGGTGGTGCGACCAATTTTGGCAAACCTTCCCTTGCAGTTGTTTGCCTATCATTTTGCTCGTTTGCGTGGTTTGGACGTTGATAAGCCAAGGAATTTGGCCAAATCCGTAACCGTAGAGTGATTGAGGGTTCTCCTGCCCGGAAGCATTTTTGGAAATGCGAGAGATGGGCTCCGGTGTTTCTTCTCTCGCAATCAATCAATGAAGGACATTTTTTGTTCGATGGCGCAGAGGGTTGCCTCGGCTCCGATGGCGACGGAATGAGCTCCTGCCGGAACCAAGTGGTCTCTGGGATTGACTCTAAGAAAGAATCCGCCGCTCGTCTTCCATTCCCGCTCGCAAGTCATTCTTACCGTAGGGATGCTTAAGCCCGCTCCGATTTCCAAAACGAAAAGTTCGGAAGTGCCATGGGTTCTCAACCATTTTTCCATTTCCCTTTCTTGCTCGCTTGTCCTTTTGGAATCCCAATAAAAATCTCCAAACATCAGTATGTTGGGGCGAGCCAAGCCATGGCATGATGGACAGGAGGGGAGCGGATTTCGCGCATGCACGTTCTCGTGGTCTAACTCAATGTGAAAGCTCTCGGATACGGGCCAGATTCCTTGCCCGCATCCTGAGTGGCATTGAAGATGAAAAATGGAACCGTGGCATTCGTGAATGAAGTCTTCTGCGAATCCGGACTTTTGAAAGTGTCCGTCGACGTTGGAGGTGAAGACGAAGGATTCAAGCTCAAGCGTACGAATCCATTTTTGCAAAAGTGTGAAGCCCCGGTGAGGTTTGCTGGATCGGTAAAGGTTAAGACGGTGTCCGTAAAATCCCCATGCAAAATGAGGATCCTCCGAAAACCAAGCCGGATTTGCCATTTCTTCGAAATCGATATTCCTTTTCCTCAAATCCGGGTATTCCCTCCAAAATCCATCTTTCCCCCGAAAATCCGGCAAGCCGGAGTCAACCCCCATCCCCGCGCCCGCTCCGATCAAAATGGATTTGCTTTGAAACAACGCCTTGGCGGCCTCTTTGATTGACTCTGACGCCCTTGCATTCAAAGGGAAAATAACAGATTGGCTCTTTTGAGTTTGAATTTGGTTGTCATGCTCTTTTTCATAAAAATCGGTTTTAAACTATTTTGAAATCTAAATTGGTCAGTTACTTAACGACTTCATTGGCGATCCTTTTCGGATCGATTGGTTGTGTGCGGCCAACCGATCGACCCGTGATCACCCAAAATCCGCCTTCCAATCAAACCGAAAAAGTCGCTTCATTCGGAGAAATTTTGCCCTTCCACTCTTCTGGATTTGTGCTCTCTCCTAATGGAGAAATGTATTTCACCAATTTTCAAAAGGCTGGTCGCATTGGAAAACTGAAGCTAGGCGGGAAGGATCAAGCCGAAGTTTTCATAGATTTGTCCGAGTGGTTGAGCCCAGTTGGGGGGCGCAAGCCCAAAGCGGAAGGACTGAGGCTGGATGATCAAGGAAGGCTCTTGATTGCAGAATCCGGAACAGGCAAATTGCTCAGAATTTCACCCGATGCTCGAAAACTTGAAGTCCTTGCTGATTCTTATGACGGCTACAGATTTGCCACGGTCAAGGATCTTGCGATCGGGTCAAGTGGTGACCTTTTCGTAAGTTCCCCCCTTTCAGGTACGGTTTATCGAATTCGGCCTGACGACGGCGTAATAGGCGTCTTGAACCAAGATTTGGTTATGGTTGAAGGGCTTTCGCTAAGTCCGGACGGCAAGAGATTGGTTGCCGCGGAACCGGATGCATCCAGGGTCGTCGTCTTTGACTTGCCGGAGGAACTCAAGACGGTGAATTCATGGACCCTCGTTGACTTTTCTCCATCTGGAGTGGAACCGAAGGGCTTGGCCTTTGATGAAATTGGATTGCTCTACGTCGCCCTAGGCGACCGAGAGGAGATTCGTATCTTCGACCTGGAGATGGGCGTGGAAGTTGGCATATTGAACGCCGGAGGCATCGCGGAGACCTTAGCCTATTTTAACGGTTACCTTTATGTGAGTGGTCCTGATGGAATTCGTCGAATCGATCCAAAGTCAAAGAGGTCCTGAACCATTGAATGGCCTTATGTTTCGTAATCTTGACGGAACACTCTGAACTTGCCCTTAGGCAAGTTCTTCACACCAGGATTCAGATGCGAATAAGTTCTCTTTGACGTCGCAATTTCTCCCATCAAGGTGATTGAAGTTCTACTTGTATCATGGATGAGGAATTTCTTCACTTATTTGAGGAGTCACCGGCTCTTCGGCTCATGCGGGGTCGGTTGGGCTCGTTTGTAGTCGGCTTTTTTTTCAAGACTTTTAAGAAATGGGGAGTTGTCGAGGCTTCCGAGGAGGAGTTGTCGGCAACCTTGGCCGAACATATTGAGCAGGTTCGGGAATTGGAGGACTTTGATGCCCCGAAACGATTGCCGCAGGATTACTTGGATGAGTGGTGTGACGAAAGGCACCGGTACTTGACCAAGTCCTTCAGCGAGGAACGGGAGGAATACGTTTTTCGTCTTACTCGCCATTCTGAAAAAGCTCTGAGTTGGTTACAAGATCTTCTCGCGATGCAGCAGAGAGGGTATGCAACCACTGAATCTCGGTTTAACCGCATCATGTCGGAGATGCAAAATTTGACTCAAGGCGTCAATGCTGATCCGGAATCGCGAATTAGAGAACTTGAGTCGAAACGACAGGAGATTGACGAACAAATTCGGCGAATTCAGGAAACTGGTGAAGCCCCGATTTTCGGGGAAGACGTAATCAGGGATCAGGTTTATGATCTTTCTGACTTGGTGGAGCACTTTCTGTCTGACTTTCGAGCCATTGAGGAATTCTTCAAGGACCATGCTCGGGAAATTTCCAGGCTTTATGCTCAGGGCGAAGCTTCCAAAGGTGATATTGTAGAACACGTTTTGGATGCCGATGAGGAATTAAGAGGTTGTGATCAAGGCAAAAGCTACTTCGGATTTCGTGAAATGATGACCAACCCAGCCTTAGCTCGAAAACTTCGAAATTTGGCCGAGCAGACCTCAGACATTGCTCGCAGAAGAGGTTTGGATCCCCAAAAGACGTTTTCAAATTTGGGGGACAGACTCTTTGGTGAAGCCGGATCCGCTCACGGAGCCTATGGTCGCATCAGTAGGAAACTCCGTCAAGTCGTGGGCGATCATTCCGGAGCGGGAGGGCGAGCCGTACGCGACACCTTGTCCGGTATTCGTCGCAATGCCTTCCGGTTAAGAGATCAACCTCCCGAAGATTGGGACTTCGAAATTGAAATCCGTCCCTTATTCTTTGGGCTTATGGAAGCCGAATTTTGGGAGCCAAAGGCGGTGGAGCCCTTTGCTTTAATCAAAAAGGCTAAGACCAATGACTCCGATTGGATGAACGAAATTCTCAATTCCGTTGGGGAACCTCTGGATTTGAACCGCTACAGAGACCGCGTCGACGAGATTCTCGAACAACGGGAGCGGGCCAGCTTATCTGAAATGGTCGAGTACTTTCCGCTCGAGAGAGGTGTGGTCGACGTTGTCTGTTACCGGGTCATTGCCGGAGAGGACCAAAGGCATCAAATCCGTCAGGGTGAAATCGTTCAGATTGACCTCAATCGTCCTTCTCAGCCCCGCTTTGTCGAAGTGGAGCAACTTATTTTTCAAAGAAGCAGTTTATGAATCCAGCAATCACACACAGACACGTTATAGTGCGTTTACTCAATGGGCCGATCTACCAAGAGGATTTTGATCTTTGGGGTAGGCTAGGATCGGAGTGGGAGAGAATCCGGGCTCATTTCTTTGAGATGGGAATGGAGGTTGCTCGTGATGATTCCGCCGGATACGCCTACGTAAGGCAGTGCGAAGAGGATGAACAGGTGGGTGAGGAATGGGAGGAAACCTCATCCGTTCCCCTCCCGAGGATGCTTCGCCGCACCCGCTTAACTTATCATCAGACCATTTTTATGGTTCTTCTTCGTGAAGAACTGATGAGGTTCGAGCAGGAGCAGGAAGAGGGGGATCATCTCTATCGTTCTGCTCTGGATTTACGCGAAATTATGGTTCCCTATTTCCCTGAATTGCACGACGAAAAAAAAGTTCATCGCCAAATCTCCACCATCATCAACCGGTTCGAGGAGTGGGGAATTCTTAAGAAGGTGAAGGATCGAGATGAGGGGCTCTATCGGGTCGAACGGATTATAAAGGCAAAATTGCCTCCCGAAAAGCTTGCTGAAGTGAAGGATCAGATAAGAAGAAGATCCCCGGAATTGGATGAGGAAATGGAGGAAGAAGATGCTTGAGTCTCAACTTGAACTAGAATTTTCGCCGGACAATTCCACCGCGGGATACCGCTTGCACGAGTTGTCGGTGCTTAACTGGGGAACATTTCATGGCCAAGTCTATTCCATGTCTCCGGATGGAAGAACGGCTATGATTACCGGACGTAATGGTTCCGGAAAGTCCACCATCGTAGATGCGCTGCTGACTTTGCTCGTTCCCAACCGACTTAGAAATTACAACGTCGCATCGAGCCAAGCGGGTAGCCGGGAAAGGAACGAAAGGGATTACGTTCTTGGCGCTTATTCCGAAATTCATGATGCGACCACCGGTCAGGGGAGGAAAGAAACCCTTAGGAAACCCGGTGAATCCTACACGGTCCTGCTGGCCCATTTTTACAATGAAGCGTACAAGACGGATGTCAGTGTGGCTCAAGTCTTGTGGTGCCTTCCTAGTGGCAAGGTCGAAAAAGTTTACTTGGTCGAAAAAAGAAAGCTCACCGTGGAAGTTGATTTCAATGAATTGGGTGACGTTGACAACATTCGTAGAATCATAAAGGAGCGAGACTTTGCTACCTTTGATTCCTTCACTGCCTATCACAAGAAATTCGAGTCCATGCTCTTTATGGATGCAGATTTGGGGAATCGATCGCCGATGTCCATTTTCAACCAGGCGGTTTGTATCAAGGACGTCAAGGACCTGACTCAATTCATTCGTGAGCACATGCTCGATGATGGCGGTTCGAAGGAAAAACTGGTGGCCTTGCAGGAAAGATTCGATGATCTGAGGAGCACTCACCGTAGAATTGAAACCGCAGCCTACCAATTGGAGCAGCTTGAGGAAATTACCACGAATCACCACTCCTTCCAGAAAAATTCTTTGGAAAAAGATCGAGCGGAGGAAATTTATCGAGCCACCGAACCATTCTTTGCCCAATCCGAATTGGATCGGAGGATAGAATGGATTGATGAACTGAAGCATCAGGAGGAAGCGGAGCGGGCAAGACTGAAAACGGCCAGAATCGAAATCGATCGATTGCGGGACAAACTTAATCATCTGGAAAGAGCTTTATCCGACTCCGACGAAAACAGAAGATTGGAGCAGGTAGGAGCCGAAATGGATCGTTTGAGGGATAAGCGTGAGGTGGTTACGAAACGAGCCGCAACCTTCGAAAGGCATTTGGGTTCTTGGGAAAAGGGGGCAGTGGTCAAGGCGGAGGATGATTTTTTGGCAATGCGTCGCCAACTTGACTCCCAATTGCCTCGATTGGAAGCCAAGCTCTTGGAGCTTGATGAAAAAATTCCCGAAATCTCTTATCAATGGCGAAAGGGGAATGAGAGAGTCGAATCACTCGAAGATGAAAGAAGCTATCTTTTGGAAGCCAACTCGAGCGTGCCTGCCGAAACCGCTCGCTTGAGAGATTCTCTGGCCAAGTCGCTTGACCGTGATTCAGCGGAGCTTCCTTTCGTAGCGGAATTAGTTCAGGTGATGCCCGACGAGGACAAATGGAGCGGTCCGATCGAACGACTTATTCGTTCATTCGCGCTTACTGTTGTCCTGCCTACGAAACTTGCCGCCAAAGCCGAAGCCTTTCTCGAGGAAAATCATTTGGGGGAAAGACTTGCATTTGTATGTCCGCGCAGCGAAGCAAAGGAGCCGAAGCTTCATGATGATAGCGCAGTGGCCAAGTTGGCTCTTCGTCCCGAATTGGATGCGGGGAGGCAATCATGGCTTCGTCACGCTCTCAGCGAACGCTTTCCGCACATATGCATTGCGGAAAGGGACGCTAACTTCAGCAAGATCAAAAATGCCTTGACTCTTGAGGGTTTGGTCAAGACCGGAGGGGTGTTGAGGGAAAAGGACGATTCGCTTTTCTTGTTGGATGCGAGTCAGTGGGTTTGCGGATGGGACGTTAATCCAAAACAGAAAATTCTGGACGAAGCATTGAGCAAATGGAGGGACGAAGTTGATCGCTCGGCAAGAGCCATTCGGGAAGCGGATGGGGAGCGTCACTCGATAAGAACCAAAATACGAGCAGGGGCGCAATTGCAAGCCTGCGCAAATGAGTTCTCTGATATTGACGGTTTGGGTTTGGCAACCCGCATCGCGGACTTGGAGGAAGAGGAGCGCGTGATTGTCGGAGGATCTGACGTCTTGCGAAAACTTAAGGAGGAGAGAGACGTTGCGGAAGAAAAACTTTTGGCTGCTCAAACCACTCGTGATGAGGTGTTGCAGAGGATTGGAGGCGTAGAGGCTCGTTCCGAGAGAAATGATTCCCGCATTGATTCGCTCAAGGTGCTTTTGGCCAAGTCCAAGGAAGAGATTTTTGGTCAGGCAGACGATCAGACTTTGGATGAAGATGAATTGGACAAGGCGGAGCAAAGGCTACAGGAACTATTTGAAGAGATTGAAGGCGAGTTCGGGGCACCCCCTTCGGAACCGGATGAGATCGAAGATGCCGCGCGTAACGCAAGTCATGCGTTGGAGGGAAAAATCGATAAGCTGGAATCGAGTTTGGATAAGTTACGAGATAAGAACGTTGCAGCAATGCAAAGGTTTATTGCGGATGCCCGCAATCAGGCATTCAGAGATGAGCTCAGCTTGGATCTCGAAGAAGGATACAATAACTCAACCTTTGACTCCTTTGACGGCGTAAGGAAGCTCATCGAAGAGGAGGATTTGGCCAAGAATCGGGAAAGATTCGAAGAACTTCTCCGAGTTCAGGTTCCTGAGGAAGTCTCTGGGTTTAGCGAAGCCTTGGAATCACATCGTGACCGCATTAGAAAACGCGTCAATGAATTGAACGAACATCTCTCACGCGTCACTTTTGACCGGAAGGAGGAAACCTACATTCAATTAAAGTTCGAAGATGCCGGAGATGACGGCGTTCGCCGGTTCAAGAAGCTTCGAAGACACGCTTTGGAAGGAGACCTTGAGGCGGATGATGAAGATGAACGCCGCCGCGAGCGTTATCATCGGGTCGAGCAATTTCTTGGGGAATTGGAACAGGATATGAATTGGACCGAGAGAGTGATTGACGTAAGGAATTGGTTCAAGTTCAGAGCGGACGAGTTCTACAAGGACGAGGAAACGCTCAGACAAAGTTACAGTGGTGCCGCGGGAAAGTCGGGTGGCGAGAAGAACCGCTTGGCATCCACCATCCTGGCTACCGCCATCGCTTACCAGTACGGTATCGACGTTGGAGGCAAACAGACCGAAACCTTTCGCTTGGTTGCTGTGGACGAGATGTTCAGCAAGACAGATGACGAGTTTTCGCAGTATCTGTTGGATCTCTTTAAGGAATTTCATCTGCAGTTGCTCATTGTTCAGCCTCTTGATGCTAAGATTCACGTAGTGCAGAAATACGTGGAGCGCTATCATGT
>NZLE01000101.1 GCA_002692605.1 Opitutia bacterium | reverse complement strand
TTGGGAATGGAATTGATCAGAACCGTTTCAGAAATCGAAAGGTTTGCCGACTTCGCGAGAAAGGAAGAATGGAGGAACCGGCAGTTTGAATCCGCCGATCCTCTCCGCCAACCCTTGCCCAAGCCGAACATGGTTACTCAAAGAATCCCCATCGGTCCTGTGGTTGTCATTGGCGCATGTAATTTTCCCTTCGCCATATCCGTTGTGGGAACGGATACGATCAGCGCCTTGGCGGTCGGTTGTCCCGTAATCGTTAAATCGCATCCCGAACATGCCCAAACCTGCCAAAGCATCGCAGATCTCGTCAAGGAGGCGATTGAAGAAAACAACTCCCCGGAATATTGTTTCCAGTTGGTGCATGGGCAGGATCATCTCGTCACCCGATCTCTCGTCCAAGACCCGAATGCCTCTTGTATTGCCTTCACCGGTTCTCTCGTCGGCGGTCAAGCCTTGTCCAAACTTGTTGCGGAGCGCCCGTCTCCGATTCCTTTCCATGCGGAGATGGGCAGTTTGAATGCAGTCTTTGCTCTTCCGCGCGCAATTGGTGCAGACGTCCGAAAACTCGCTCGTAATTACCTGAATGCGGTCAATCTCTTTGCGGGTCAAATGTGCACCAAGCCCGGTGCCTTCATTCTCATGGAAGACTCTTCCACTCCAGCCTTTCTGGATGAGATAAGCGAGGAGATTCGGCGACAAAGGGTTTTGCCCTTGCTCAATCATTCGGTCTACCTGAATTATCTCGAGACAACCGACGCATTGGCAAAAAAAATGGAGGTTATCGGATCGACCGTCATTGATGAGCGGGAAATCAAAAACCCCGGAAATATAAGAATCTTTACGATGCCGGCCAAGGAATTCATGGAATCTCCCGAAACAAGAACCGAAGCCTTTGGGCCAAGTTCAATCGTCGTGAGGGCTAGAAACGAATCGGAAATGCTTGAGGTTGCCTCGTCCCTCGAAGGCTCGCTGACTTGCTCCCTGTTCGCAGAAAACGAAGACCGGTCACTTGCGGAAAACCTCATCCCAATTCTCGAATCGAAATGCGGTCGCTTCTTATGGAATGGCTTTCCTCCTGGCGTGGTACCCGGGCCCGCCACCCATCATGGAGGTCCTTGGCCCGCCACCACCGATTCGAGGTTTACCTCAATCGGCCTTGAAGCTTACCAAAGGTTCGTTCGTCCGGTCTGCAGGCAGGGATTCCCCGAAAGGCCATAAGCGTTGTTTGACTTCTCGCGAAGCGGTTTGCGAAGAGCTTCAAAAAACCGATTTTCGCCGTAATCCCAAGAAACTTATGCAAAAAGTTCGGTAACGGCTTGCGCTTTCACCAATTCCCTCGGTTGGTTGAGGTGGTTGTAAACAATGGTTTCCGGATCGATTCCAAAACCATGATAGATCGTTGCCAAGAGTTCTCTCGGGTGGATGGGTTTATCCAACGGAGAGGATCCTGTCTTGTCCGATTCGCCGTGAACGTATCCCCGCTTCACGCCCGCTCCGGCGATTACCCCAGTGTAACAGTAAGGCCAATGATCCCGACCATCCGCACTGTTGCCATTTCCTGAAGTGCTGACTCCCTTCTCCGGACTCCTGCCGAATTCTCCGACGCAGACCACGAGCGTCTCATCCAAAAGTCCGCGCTGATCCAAATCGGTCATCAAACCGGATAAACCCAAATCCAACATGGGAGCGGATTGGTCCTTCATTCTTTGCGGCAGTCCCTTGTGGACGTCCCAGGAATGATTGTTGGAGTTTGCAACCTTGGGCCAGATCACCTCTACCACACGGGTGCCCGCCTCAACCAACCTGCGGGCCAGCAAACAGCTTTGCCCAAAGGTATTCCGACCGTAGAGATCACGAGTCGCATCCTTTTCCTTGCCCAAATCGAAGGCTTGCCTCGCTCGCCCCGAAGAGACCAAGTCCAAGGCGCGGTCATAGTGGGTGTTAAGGTTGTATTTCTCAACGGCCTTGTCGATGACCGGCATGGCCTCGTTGATGGAATTGCGAAGCAAAGCTCTGCGTTTAAGCCGCACTCCGAACATATCCGGTCTCATTTCCAAATCATCCACGCGAATTCTCGCCATCTTCTGCATGTCCATATCATCGCCCGGAGGATAAAGGGTGTATGGATCGTAAGCTTTTCCGAGGAACCCTGCCGTCCCTCCCTTACCCACTACCCCACTTTCCTGCAAGGGTCGAGGTAACATTACGAACGGAAGCATCGGTTCATTGGTGGGACGAAGGCGCACGATATTGGATCCGAAATTAGGGAAGTCCTTCGGACTGGGTGGTTCCAACTGACCGGAGGGACTGACCTTGTCGGTGGTGTAACCGGTCATCATCTGATAAATGGCCGCGGTGTGATTGAACAAACCCTTCGGAGTGTAACTTACCGCTCGCATCATGGTGAACTTATCATTCACCTTAGCCAGATTTGGAAGCAATTCGGTGAAGTTGATTCCGGGTATTTTGGTTGAGATAGGCTTGAAGATACTACGGACGTTATCCGGGGCGTCCGGCTTCGGATCCCAAAGATCGAGGTGACTGGGTCCTCCCTGCAGATAAATCATTATAATGCTTTTGGCCTGTCCCCAACCAGGGCCTCCGCCCTTCGAACTGGATGCGTTTGCCTTCAATTGAAGCATCGCTCCCAAGGACAAACCAAGCATACTCGATCCTCCCGCCTTAAGGACATCCCTTCGGCTCATGCGAAGATGGCTGTCGCACAAATCCTTACCCAATTCTCCGGAGATACCGATCATTGCCAAAACTTATTGAAGGAATTTGAGGATATCAAAGAATAAATGAAACTTTTTCATCGATTGAAAAGAAAAGCCGGAGTATTGATCAGCGCCCAAGTCAAGTCTTGCGCGGCAATGATCCGCTTGTTGGCGATATGCTCTTTGCTTAGACCCAAGGCTCGACGCAACCGGACCACCTCCGAAGGAAGGGATAAAGGTTTTTTCGCCTCTTCAAGGGCAACTTCCAATTTTCTCATTTGAGGATCAACGGGGAGTGGCTTTCTTGCCTCGGCCAGCTTTTTTTCCAGAGCAACCCGTTCCGGTTCGGAAGATTTGAAAGCTGAAGTGAGTTCTTTCCTTTGCCCGGCTGTCCGCTTCTCTTTGGAAATCGCAAAAATCTTCCTGACGTTTTCCGGTAATCCGAAACTGACCGGACGCGGAGCATTCGTCACCGCTAGACGAAACCTGCCCAAGGAATGTTGTCCGCTTTGGAATTCCTGCTTCAAGGTAAAGGTCAGTTTAACATCGCCAAGAATACTCGGCGAGTCCTTGATCTGAAACGAAGCAAAATGGGTCTTTGCCATTTGAGGAGAGATTGCCCAACCGTTATTTGAGGGAGCCACCTTACCGTCGATGGCGGATACGACGGGGTATCCCTTTTGACTGAAGGTCGCAAGGGCGCGCTCGAGTTTGAGTTGTACGGGCAAGCCATTTCGGTAAAGACGCATCGAGCGGATTCGCAAATCATTCGATGCAAGCACCTGCAAGCCGCCCAACTCCTCCCGAGAGCTGAAATCCACTCGGTATTTGGCGAATTCTTCGGATGGCTTGACTTTCAAGACCGCACTCTGCTTCGCCGAAGAAAAACCGTTGAGCTTGGGTGGTTTCCATCGTGCGCGGACGCTTGTCCCTCGTACGGACTTGGCATCCAATTCAAGAGAGAAACTCCCCTTTTGAGATCGCAGCTCGGAGGAGAGGGATGCCCAAAGCGAAGATTCAGATTCACTTTTGTAATAAAACCCGGACGCGCCCCCTCCATTGTGAATCTTGAGGAGAAGGTAGTTTTTCCCTTTTTTGAGAGGCAAGTTTACCTTTTCCTGATTAGGCGCCGCGGCGCGGCCTACGTTATTGGAAAGAATGACCCGTCCGTTCAGGTAAACCTTAAGGCCATCATCACTACCCAAACTTAGGGATAAGTCGCAAGCCTCCGAAGCATCCAAAACTTTCATCAGATAATTGGAAGAATTTCCGGCGCTGAAGACACTGCCATAAAGCTTGCCCTCCTGCCATTCCGGCTTGGCGCTCCACCTTAGTTTTTGGTCTCCAAGCGCATATTCCTTTTCCAACTCAAACCCATCATCCATCTCCGGACCCGCCTTCTGATCAAAGCCCACTCCCACGAAGGGCCCAATATGATAAAAATTTCCTGATTGGACCGTACCCGTCTTGCCATTCTTCGCAAGTGAGACGCCCTGTTCTTCGATGGAGACTTTGGTCTGGCTTCCCGGTTTCCAATCAGCCAATGCGGAAGACTCACCCCTTCCCCATTCCTCAACAAGTTCCCATTGTTGCAGATTCTTCGAAGGTTCCGCCAAAACCTCCAATTCCGTAAGGACGAAATTCCCATCATTAGGGGCCCGCCCCGGACCTTTTCTGGGCAATCTTTCGTCCTGAATCGCTTCGATGCGCACTCCGGTCAGTCTCTTCATGGAGGTAGTGGTATGGGCAACGTAACTGCCCTTGGCGCTTCGACCACCTACGAAAACCGATCCGTCCTCTTGCTGTTCGAACTTGATTCCCGGTATTTTCGAAGAAATCTTCTCCAACTTGAGATTTTCCCAAACGCTCTTGCCACCGGCAAAATCCCGCTCCCATTGAGTCAATCTTTGCGGCAAGGTCTTGTCAAAGGCATGAAGGGCATCCGTCGCCTCCTTGATCCGAGCATTCCTTTTGCGGTTTGCAAGATTTACCTCTTCAGCAGTTTCCTCCTGGTATTCGGATAATCGATCCTGTGCTTGACTGATCGAATCGTCACGGGCCTTTTCCTCCGCTTCGAGCCAGTCCTTGATTGCCTCCTCTTCCTTGCCGAGCTGCTCGACCAATTTTTGATGATCGCCCTCAATCTGCCCGCCGAACAGGGACAGGCATCTCTCGATCTCCTCTCCCCGAGCAGGTCGATTGAGGATTCGCAGGAACAAGCGGTTAATGAGAACCCTGTCATTCATCTCTTCCTTGGCAAGACGGGTAATNGCATTGTTGGGATCGGAAATCGCATCATTGACCGTCGGNCCNCTGACCAATGCCATCACCGGGCCCAATTGCAACTCTCCACTCCGTTCGCATTCGCAAGAGGTTTCCCGAGCCGGTCGACCGAAGGTTCCCAAAAAACCATCCGGCAAGGAGATGCCAACGTCTGGAAGCGACGCGGCGCGGGTGCCTTCGGGGACGCCCGGAAACTTGGTTTTCGAACCAGTTACCATGAAAACCGCGTCCAAAAGGGTTTCCGCGGGCAATCGGCGAGGAAGAGCGTGAGAGAAATTGATTTCATCGTCTTCGTTCCACGAGTTCGTCAAAACGGAAAGTTGGTAAGTTCGGGACTTGCAGATCAGACGAATCAGGCGCTGACTGTCGAATCCGCTGTCAATGAACTCTCGCTCCAAAAAAGTCAGTAATTCCGGATTACTGGGAGGATTGCCGGCGCGAATGTCATCGATCGGCTCGATGATTCCGACACCGAACAAATATCCCCAGATTCGATTTACGTAACTTTTCGCAAAATAGCGGTTGTCCGCCGAAGTCATCCATGCTGCCATACGCTCCCTTCTGCTCAGGCTCGAATTATCCTCAAAGTCAGCGGGATAAGGGAAACCCGGGGCAGAAACCATACCGGTGCGCTCATGCTTGATCTCACCCTCTTTCCCATCGCTTACGATCTCGTACAAAGGCTTGGCCCGCTCCACCGCGGTCTTACCAATGGTTTGCTTTCCCGAGGCCGGATCCTTTTCGAGTTTGAACTGAGCGAAGTGGGCGGCCATCTCGTAATACTGATCCTGAGTCCAGCGTTCGAACGGATGGTCGTGGCACTTGTTGCAGTTGAACCGGGTGGCGAGGAACAAATGCGTGGTGTTTTCCATCGTGTCCTCTGGGGTCCTTAGAATCTTATAGTAGGAGGCGGGCGGGTTTTCCTTATTCGAACCGGACGCGGTAAGCACTTTTTGGGCAAATTGGTCGTAAGGCGTATTTTTACGAATTTCCCCCTCGATCCATTCCCTGAATGCCACTGCTCCCTGTCTGCCAATAAACTTTCCATTGACCTGAAGCAAATCCGACCACTTGTTCGACCAATGTTCGACAAAGGGCTCACTGCCAACCAGTCGATCGATCAAGGCATCCCGTTTGACAAGCTTGGAGCGGTTATCCTCCAAAAAGGCATCCACATCCTCATCGCTTGGGGGCAGACCGGTCAAATCAAGATGGATCCGTCTAAGGAAATCCAAATCTCCAACCAAGTCGGACGGTCGAATTTTCATCCTTTTCCACTTTTGGGAAACCAATCGATCGATGTCATTGTTGACCTCAGGTTGTTTCCATTCAAACCCCTGTCTGTCTCCCATTACGGTCAAGGTGGTGGCCGCGTAGCGGCCTTCGTATCTTGCCAAGACCGGGGCCTCGCCACGGCGCTGAGTGGTCAAAAGCGAAAGATCGTCATGTTCCGCGACTTCACCGTTCCCACTGGTTACGAAGGATTCGCGGGTGACGTCTCTTCGCGAGCCATCTTCGTAAATCGCGGTCACTCGGAATTGCTGAGCCTCCCCGACCCTTTCAACGACAGGGTTTTCCGGATAAATTTTGATTTCCCGAACACGCCGGGACTTTGGATTTACGGTGGCTCCGTCTCTTATCCAGGAACGAATGATCCTGTGATACCTCGAATCATCCCCAATCAACATGCGTCCTTCATGAGGAACCGTTGCGGTCGCCTTCAACAGCATCAAGCTTCGATCGGGAGCGGCGACGTTCACCCTTCTCGAAGCCATGTCATCGGTGAATCCGCGGATGTCATACAGGGCGTCATACCCACGGAGAGAAAGCTTGAATCCATTTTTGCCATCCTTGGCTCCATGACAGGTTCCCGCATTGCAACCAAGCTTGGAGATAATCGGGTTGACCACCTCGATGAAATCCGGATTGCAAGCGGCATCAAGTCCGGCAACGGACAACGGTATCTCCACGGTTTGATCTTGGAACTCGACCCGGATATTCGCTTTCCCATTTGCCTTGGGCGTGAACAAGCCGCGATTGTCGAATTGACCGTATTCCTCGTGTCCCGACCATTGAACCATACGGGTGACGTCCGAAAGCCTACCTTTACCCAAATCCGCAAAGACAAGCACTTGGGCATAATCCAGAGAAGAACCGATCGTGATTGAGGAGGGCGAAACCCGGAGGGACTTGATCCTCGAATCCTTCGCCAAGGAGTCTCCGGCAAGAATCGGAGATTCCGCAAAAGGAAGATTGAGAGCCAAACCCTTTTTCCCCTTATTAATCCCACGGACTGGAGCGACGGTGAATTTTCGCAAAACTTCTCCCGAAGAGATTTTCAGCAAACGAAGGACTCCATCGTACCCTCCCACCGCGATCTCACTGCCATCGGGGGATGAGGATACCGCATAGATTGGATTTTGGGGAAATTCCCTCGACCACAATTGTTTCCCTGAATCCACTTCGAAACAACGCACCTCTCCTCTGCCATCCAAACTGCTGCCGGCAAAGCAAAGGTTACCCGCCGGGTTGAAGCACACCGAAAAGATCCTTCCCAACTGAGCGGGAAATTCACGAATTTGGTTGGGATTTCCTCCGCCTGCGGGAGCGGCCTTGGTCGATTGGCGGAAGAGCTTTGCCTTACCGTCCGCTCCACCCACCAAAAGTTCGGTCTTTTCCGGGCGGACCACAATGGAATTCTGACCACCATTCAGAATTCCCGGTGTGTGCGTGGTCACGTTACCCACAAATCTTTCCGTGGCCAAGTCGGTCTTTTTGACCGTCTTGTCTCGACTCACCGAAAAAATGGATTTGCCGTCAGCGGAGAAGACCGTTCCGCGCACCCAATCGTCGTGCCCGGCCATGTAGACCTGCTNAGCCGCGGATTTCGNNTCAATCACGCGNACCGAGGTGTCGCTNGCTCCAAAACCGATTTGGGTTCCNTCGGANGACCATGAAACACCATACAAAGTGTCAAAGGTCACCACATGCGAAAAAACCAATTTCTCCAGTGCCCACTCCCAGACCTGGATCTCACCCATTCGCCCGGGCTGTCCCCCCGCAACCGCCAGAAATCGACCGTTCGGAGAGAAGGCCACGGACTCGATTCTCTCGGACAAACCAATCAACCTCGCCACGGTTTTTCCACTTTTCGATTCCCCGATCAGAGCTTCGTGAAAACCGGTTATGGCAAAGTGTTGTCCATCCGGCGAAAAATCAATCGAACGAATCACCGGAGGGGTTTCGTATCGGGGTGGATTCTCTTTGGAAAAGAGCGTTTCCGAGCCCTTTGGGGAGTCATTGAGCGCTCCCTCACGGATCCACTGCTCCACCTTCTCGAACTCAAAGGCATGAAGTGACCGGGAGGTTTTACCCTTGGGCATCTCTGCCACGCCATTTTCATCAATGCGAATCTGATCAATCAGGTAGCTTAGTTCGGGCTTGCCCGGCACGACCGCCGTTTCCCCCGATTCACCTCCTTTGAGCAGGGAGGCAAAATCAGTCATCAGGTAACCGCCACGTACTTTGGCCGGTTGGTGACAACCCGTGCAATGGGCTTGAAAAAGAGGGCGGATCTCCTTCTCAAAACTGACTTTGGCAAACCCCTCGGTCACAATCCCCGACCATCCGAAAATGGCAATCGGACAAAGCGTCCGCAAAAAAAAGAATCGTAGGGAGGGCAACATTAAATTCACATTCTGCCCCCACTCCACTTCTAGACAAGGAAGAATTAGCTATTTGAACAAACTTTTTTCTGCGTTCTCAATGCATTCCATGATATCTAACCATCCCTTGGATTAGCGGGGAAAAGCTAAAAAATCATTTTTCCGCGAAGAAAGGTTTCCGCAACTCCACTGAGGTCCACTCGATTACCAAGAATCGAACAACGAATTTCAGCCCCTCTGGGCGAAGCTTGAAAGCCCACCATTTTTTCCTTTCCCAGTTTATTGCCCCAATACCACGACAACTGGCAATGAGCGCTTCCGGTTGCATGATCCTCGTCAATGCCTACTTTGGGAGCAAAGTAACGGGAAATGAAATGATATCCGATCCGGGAGGTTTTGGCGGTGACGATCACTCCTTGAGCTCCGTGAAGACCCGATAACATTCGAAAATCCGGTTTAAGTTCCGTTATGATCTCTTCATTTCCAAACACGCAGAGAACGTTTGCCCCCGCATGCACTTCATCAGGGTACGCGCCCAAGGCCTCGACAAGGCCAGGAGAGATATGAGCGGGTCTGCTTCTCAAAAGTGGGAAATTGACGCTGTATTTCGAGTCCTCGATCATGACACCGTTGAATTCTCCCCGGTTGCTTGTGAAACGCACCCGATCCTTTGGTTTCAATATGCCCTCCTCATACAAAACGTGAGCCGAGGCAAGGGTGGCATGTCCGCATGGATCGACTTCCAGCGATGGTATAAAGGTACGAATTGACCAGGCATTCCTTTCACCAGGGAACAGGAAGGCGCACTCGGGCAAGTACAACTGGGACGCCATGTTTTGCAATTCGTCCGTGGACAACCATTCGTCCAACAGGCAAACCCCAACTGGATTTCCCGAATAAGCTCCTTTGCAAAAGGCATTTACACTGAAGTAGGGAAATTTCATCAAAAGCCTCCGAAACTAGCGTATTGATTACAGTGATCAATGCCAAAGCATCAAAAAGGAACAATTTCGAAGAATTTCCGTCATAGGTTCATGCAAATTATGAAACCACCGTCAAACAAGGGGGTAACCATACCCCGAAAAATGGAACCGAATACCGAGCTCAGGCCGGGTCGACTTCCCAACCGCCACGGTACACCTTACTGATCAATTTGTCGGTATCGGGTCGGTTGGTTTTCATCTTTGCGGCGTCCCAAGTGAACTTTCCTCCGGCGCGCATAGCAACGTTACCAAGCAAAATCGCCTCGGTCATGTTACCCGCGTAATCGAAATTGGACATGGCGATCTTGGGATTCCCTTCACGGATTGCCTTGACCAATTCTTCCTTCATCCCGTTGTCACCTCTTCCGTTGCGGGGGAGGGTCGGACTGGGCAGTTCGACGTTCTTACGATCCGTCCACTTGCCATCCTTGTAGATCTTCCAGTCGGCTCCGTAATCGTTCGGCGAATACATGATTCCATCGGTTCCGACGAGCAGCAGACCACTGTTCTTGGGCGTTTCTCCGTGAAACAGATCCATGGGAGGGAGATTCTTCTCCCCTTTGTTATCCTTGCCGTTGTTACCAACCTTGCCTTCATACCAATGAAACTTGATCGGTCCCCGTTTGTCGGTTTTCGGAAAATCCATGTCAATGGTAGCCCAGGAGGGAAAAGTCTCATCATTGATTGGGCCGGTGTTCACCGACTCCACGCTCGTGGGTTGGGTGAGCCCGCAAGACATGAAGGCCAAGTTGGTCGTATGGCAAGCCATGTCTCCCAAAGCTCCCGTTCCATAGTCCCACCAACCACGCCATTTGAAGGGAGTGTAGCAGGAATTGTAAGGACGCATCGGCGCCGGTCCGATAAAGGAATCCCAATCCAAATAATCCGGAACTTCCATGGTTTCGGAAGGACGGGCCGTAATTCCGGGAGCTTGGGGCCAAACCGGACGGTTGGTCCAAGCGTGAATCTCCTTCACGTCTCCCAAGCCACCTGCCTGAACATATTCCGCCCCTTCGCGAATGCCGTCGGAAGCGGTTCCCTGGTTACCCATTTGAGTGCAAAGGTTTTTCTTTCTCGCCAACTCAGCCAGTTGGCGGGCTTCCCAAACGGTATGCGTCAAAGGTTTCTGAACGTACACGTGAATTCCCCATCGCATGGCCATCATGGCGGCTGGGGCATGGGTATGATCCGCGGTGCTCACGGTCAGAGCGTCAATCTTGTCCCCCAGTTGGCTGATCAATTCGCGAAAATCACTGAACTTCACCGCATTGGGATGCTTGCGGACCGCAACGTCCAAACGGCGGGCGTCCACGTCGCAAGCCGCAATAACGTCACCGTGCATCGCCAATCCGTCAAAATCGCCCTTACCCTTTCCTCCCACTCCAATGCCTGCAACCTGTAATCTCTCGTTCGCCCCGAAAACCCGGGATGGAAGAAAGGAGAATGCGAATGCGGAGGAAGCGGCCGCTCCGATAAAGCCTCGGCGTGAGTAATGGTAAGTGGATTTGGATAGGGATTGGGTTTTTGTCATATACGATCATCAAAAGAGTTCAGCCATAACAAAAGCAAGAGAAATTCAACCATTTCCTTAAATTTAACCAAACCTTATGCAAAAGTGAGATCGCAAAAGTTTCGATCACTTCAAGAAAATCAGGGAGCAAGGGCAATTACCTGCATCGCATCTACGATTACGTAGCCTTCGGTATCCTTGTTTAGAACCGTTACCGAGTACTCCTGTCCCTTTTCATAAACAAAGGATCCGAGCGAATACCAAATGCCATCGTTACTTCCGCCCTTTCTTTGATCGACCTCCAAGTTCTTCAAACCATTCTCGTCCAAGACTTCGTAAATCACCTTACCCGCCCGGTTACCCGAAGGAACGAAGGAAACCTTGACCTCGTGCAAACCGTCCTTTTCCGCGACAAAGGGAAATTTGGCCGACCGCATCCCCTTTCCTCCATTGCCGTCATGCCAATAGGATGTGCCCACGAAAGGGCGGAGCGAACTGCTTTCGCTCCATTCGCCTTGAAACTCCACTTCTTCTCCATCCACCACCACTCCTTTGAGCTTATCCGGAGAAATCCCCACTCCCCACGACTCCCGCGTTTCCTTTTTCAATGCAAGCACCTGTCCATCTTCCATAAGTCGACCTGCAAGTTTCGAATAGTCCAGAGCCTGAACGGTTTGCTCGGCTTCGATCGCCATGACCGCAGCCGTGGCGGCC
>NZLE01000100.1 GCA_002692605.1 Opitutia bacterium | reverse complement strand
TCACGGGCTCTTTGCTTTAGCCCAGGATCGGCGAGGATGAGGTCGGTGGTGAGGCCTCCACCGGCAATGGCCAGACCATTGAAGGGGACGTTCCAGCATAGTTTTCGCCAGAGGGCCTCGTCCAGAGATTCCGCCACCCGAATCCGCACCCCGGCTGATTCGAAGGCCTGGGCCATACCCATACCCTTTTCGGAGACGGGCCTGCCGAACTCCCCGAACTGAACGTACCCGGGAAGGAGGCTCTCAATGACGTTTGGAGCGGTGCGGTTGATGCAGGTGAAGCAGAGGCCGGCCAGGATGGTTCGGTCGGCGCCGAATCCATCGGCGAGGTTTTCCACGTTGCCCATGCCATTTTGAAGAGTGAGCAGGCTGGTGCCCTCCCCAATCAGGGGACGGATCGATTCGCAGAGGCTGGGATTTGCGGTGGTCTTGGTGGCCACGATTACCCAGTCGCAGATCCCGATGGATTCAACGCTGGAATGGGCTTCGAATGAATCCACGGGTTCGCGCCTGCCCCCTTCGGTGTGGTGGACCAACCACAGTCCGTTCGTCTTCACCGCATCGTAGGTGCTGCGGAAAAGAAAGCGCAGGTCCACTCCGGATTTGGCGAGCATCGCCCCGTAAAAGCCTCCCACCGCTCCGGGACCGATGAGCGCGACCTTTCCCAAATCCGGTCTCATCGATGATTAGCGACGAAGAGGCGGGACCATGGTGTTCACCGCTTCCTCGGCAAGGTCGGGGAAATCGAGCGTGTAATGAAGCCCCCGGCTTTCCTTGCGCTTGAGGGCCGAACGCACGATCAGTTCGGCCACGCAGACCAGATTGCGGACCTCGAGAAGGGAAAGATCGACCTTGGCGTTCCAATAGTACTCATTGATTTCGCGTTCCAAATTGCGCAAGCGGGCCTTGGCCCGCTCGAGGCGCTTGGTCGAGCGAACGATGCCCACGTAATCCCACATCGTGCGTTTCAATTCATCCAAATTGTGGGAAAGAACCACCCGCTCGTCGGATGCGGGTACGTCCCCATCCACCCAACCGGGTAAAGTGATCTTTGCCTTCTTGCGAGTTTCCAGAAACGCACAAACCGCTTCCGCCCCGCGGTGAGCCATGACCACCGCTTCCAGAAGGGAATTGCTGGCCAAGCGGTTGGCTCCGTGAAGCCCCGTGCAGGCCACTTCTCCGCATGCGTACAATCCCTTCAACTTGGTGGAGCAGTCCAAATCGGTGGGGATCCCGCCGCAGGAGTAATGAGCGGCGGGCACCACGGGGATCGGTTCCCTGACCGCATCCACCCCGCGCTTCAGGCAATTTTCGTAAACGTTTGGAAAACGCTCGGGAAAATCGCCTTTCATGTTGGGAGTATCCAGTCGAACAAAGGGGGAACCCGAGCGTTTCATCTCCCGGTCAATGGCCCGGGCGACCACGTCGCGGGGAGCCAAATCCGCCAGAGGATGGTGTTTTTTAAGAAAGGGTTTTCCCTTGGCGTCGATCAGTTTCACGCCCTCCCCGCGAACCGCCTCGGTGACCAGAAAACGGTCACCGTCCGAAGAATGCAGGGTGGTTGGATGAAACTGCATGAATTCCAGGTTCATCGCGGAGAGCCCGGCCCGGGAGGCCATGGCCACCCCGTCACCCGTGGCGATGGATGGGTTGGTGGTGTAGAGGTAGGTCTGCCCCGCTCCACCGGTTGCCAGCAGAACCACGGGAGCGGCAACCGTGACGACGCGGTCCCGGTTGGCATCGAAGAAGTAAATGCCAAGCACCCGGTCGTCATTGCCATCGACCTTGACTCCAAGCTTACGGGCTTTCCTGGCGGTGATCAGATCAATGGCAAAGTAATGCTCGAAGAGGGTGACTCCCTGCTTGGCGATGTTGGCAAGCAGGGCATCCTCGATCGCCTTGCCGGTGACGTCCTTGACGTGGAGCACGCGCCGTTTGCTGTGCCCACCCTCCTTGCCGAGGGAAATGCGTCCGTCATCGAGGCTGGAAAAGGAAACCCCCATTTCCGCAAGGTCTTGAATCCTGGCGGGTCCGTCCCTTAGGATTTCCCGAACGATCTCCGGATCGCAAAGACCGTCGCCCGCTTCCAAGGTGTCTTCGACGTGCTTATCAAGATCATCCTTGGCGGAAGTCACCGCGGCGATTCCTCCCTGGGCGTAGTTGGTGTTGGATTCGGCCTTGTCCTTCTTGGTGAAGATGGCAACGCGGTGCCCGGCCTCGGCCACCTTGAGGGCAAAACTCAAACCGGCAATGCCACTGCCCACGATGACCAAATCGTATTCGCTCTTAACCCGCTTGCTCATCCAAAGGCATGTTATCGATCAGGCGAATCGTATCAATCCAGACCGCCACCACCAGCATGGACCGTCCGAGCTCGATTTCCGNTTCCATCTTCATGGTCTCCCGGTCGACCACTTCCGCATAATTGACCCGAATGAAACTGCCGGTGCGCAAAACGTTCATCACCTCGGCTTTCACGCGATCGACGCTGCGCACTCCCTTTTCATCGACCAGTCGCCTTCCCGCTTCCAAGGCCCGGTGGAGCAGAAGAGCATCCGCTCTTTGTTTTTCGTTGAGGTAGGCATTGCGCGAACTCATGGCCAATCCGTCCGCTTCGCGAATGGTGGGTCCGATGACCACTTCGATGGGAAAGTGAAGATCCCGAATCATCCGCTTGAGCACCACAACCTGCTGGGCATCCTTTTGCCCAAGAGCCAGATAGGTGGGCCGGCAGAGGTTGAAAAGCTTGGCGCAAATGGTGGTGACCCCCTTGAAGTGGGTGGGCCGGGCCTGCCCGCACAGTCCGGAACTGACTCCTTCCTCGGAAACGTAAGTGCTGGCATCGGAAAGATAAATCTCATCCGCATGGGGAGCGAAGACGAAGTCGACCTTTCTTTCCCTGCAAAGCTGAAGATCGCGTTCCCAATCCCGGGGATATTTCTCAAGATCCTCACCCAATCCGAACTGGGTCGGGTTCACGAAAATCGAAAGAATAAGGACGTCCGATCGTTCCCGGATCAGATCAATCAGGGAAAGGTGGCCTTCGTGCAGATATCCCATGGTGGGCACGAAACCGATGCTTCTACCCTCCTTTTGCAAGCGCAGAGAGAGAGCTTGAGTTTCGGATACTGTGGAAAGAACTTCCATGGGAAGAGACAGAATGAGAGAAACCTAATAGGATTTGGCAAGAACCACCCGCCCGGGACTTTCGTTTCCGCTGAATATGCAGGTTCCCGTTTCGCCGGGTTCTTCGGGGATGCACCGGACCGTGACCTTAAGATCACTTTTCAACTGCTCCTCCCATTGAGGATCACGATCCCAGTGAACCAGGGCGAATCCGCCATGAATTTCCGGTTTCGATGGGTTGCCGGGAGTGAAGTAGGCGTACAAGTCATCCTTGCTGTCTATGGTTACGGTGTTTTCCTCACGAAAGGCAAGGGCCCGGTCAAAAAGATTTTTCTGCATGTCCTCAAGAAGGGAGCGGACTCCGTTCACGAGCGCCTCCCGTTCCATGCCCTCACGCTTCGAGCCCTGATCGCGACGCCCCACGAAAACGGTGCCGTTTTCGAGATCCCGAGGTCCGATTTCAAGAGTCAACGGAATCCCCTTCTTCACCCAGCCCCAGTACTTCTCGCCTCCGCGCAGATCCCGGTCATCGATTTCCACACGGATGGCGCTGCCGGCGAAATCCTGAGACCGTACCTGCTCGGCCAATTCCCGACAGGATTGGAGGACCTGTTCGCGGGTTTCCTCCTTGGGGGTGACCGGAAGGATCACCACGTGAGTGGGGGCTACCTTGGGAGGAACCACCAGACCGTCATCATCGGCATGCGTCATGATCATTCCGCCGATCAGCCGGGTGGAGACGCCCCAGGAGGTGGTCCATCCGAATTCCTCCCTACCCTGTTCGCTTTGGAATTTGATCCCACAGGCTTTGGAAAAGTTCTGTCCGAGAAAGTGGGAGGTTCCCGCCTGCAGAGCCTTGCGGTCCTGCATCATGGCTTCGATGCAGAGGGTGCATTCGGCGCCGGGAAAACGTTCCGATTCGGTCTTTTCCCCACAGAGCACTGGCATGGCCAACCAATTCTCCGCAAAATCAGCGTACAGCTTGAGAATCAATCGGGTTTCATCCATGGCTTCCTCGGGCGTCGCATGCACGGTGTGCCCTTCCTGCCAGAGAAATTCCGCGGTGCGCAGGAAAAGGCGCGGTCGCATCTCCCAGCGAACCACGTTGGCCCATTGGTTGATCAACAGAGGAAGATCGCGGTAGGACTGAACCCAGCGGGCGAACAAATCCCCGATGATGGTCTCGGAGGTCGGGCGGACGATCAAGGGTTCGTCCAATTCCCCCGCAGGTTGAAGGATTCCATCCGCATCCGCTTCGAGACGGGAATGGGTGACCACGGCGCATTCCTTGGCAAAGCCATCGACGTGTTCCGCTTCGCGCTGAAGAAAACTTTTTGGAATGAAGAGGGGGAAATAGGCATTTTTGTGCCCCGTTTCCTTGAACATGCCATCCAGCGAGTCACGGATGTTTTCCCAGATGCCGTAGCCCCAGGGCTTGATCACCATGCACCCGCGAACGGGTGTGTTCTCCGCCAAATCGGCGGCTTTGACCACTTGTTGGTACCACTCGGGATAATCCTCTTCACGAGTGGGTGAGATTGCATTGCGTACCTTACCCATGATTTTGAAAATATCTGATTTAACCGATTCGGTTCGGGATTGCGAGAAACAAGAGATCATTCATTGAAGTCTACTTTAGAAGAATTTTGACAAAATTCCCACAAAAGTCATCATACCTTCCGTTTCCACCTGCAGAACCTACACCCCAACAAACACCATGACTCACATTATAGACGTACACGGCAGAGAAATCATTGACTCACGAGGCAACCCAACGGTTGAAGTGGAAGTCGAATTGAGCGGAGGAGCTTTCGGGCGCGCCGCAGTGCCTTCGGGAGCAAGCACGGGCGAGCATGAAGCCATAGAATTGCGGGACGGCGACAAGGACCGCTATTTGGGCAAGGGTGTTTCCAAGGCTGTGGAAAACGTGAACGCTAAGATAGCCGAGGCTCTGGTCGGTCTTGATGCCACCGATCAAACCGCAGTGGACCAAGCCATGCTTGACTTGGACGGGACACCCAACAAGTCGATTCTGGGAGCCAACGCCATCCTGGGAGCCTCCATGGCCACTGCCCACGCCGCCGCATCCGCATGCGGTTTGCCTTTGTACAAGTACTTGGGTGGGCCCAACTCCAAGGTCTTGCCCGTCCCCATGATGAACGTACTCAACGGAGGTTCGCATTCCGATGCCCCCATCGACGTGCAGGAGTTCATGATCATGCCGGTCGGGGCGCCCTCTTTCCGCGAAGCGTTGAGAATGGGATGCGAAATCTTTCATGCCTTAAAAAAAGTTCTCAAGGATCAGGGTCTTTCGACCGCAGTCGGAGACGAGGGAGGATTTGCTCCCAACTTGGCGAGCAACGTCGCCGCCTTGGAATCCCTCTCGGTCGCAGTCGAAAAAGCCGGATACAAGCTCGGCGATGAGATCGTGTTTGCCCTCGACGTCGCCTCTTCCGAATTCTTCGATGCCGAGAAAGGAAAATACGTCTTCGGCAAAAGCGACGGTTCGGAACGGGATTCCGATGAGATGGTCGCTTTCTACGAGGAATTGGTGAACAAGTTCCCCATCCGCTCCATCGAGGACGGATGCGATGAAAACGATTGGGACGGATGGAAGAAGCTTACCGACGCCATCGGTGACAAGGTCCAATTGGTCGGAGACGATCTGTTCGTCACCAACGTTGATTTCCTTAAGAAAGGAATCGACCAGGGCGTAGCCAACTCGATCCTCGTCAAGGTGAACCAGATCGGTTCCCTGACCGAGACTTTCGATGCCGTGGAAATGGCCAAGGAAGCGACCTACACCTCAGTGATCTCTCATCGTTCCGGCGAAACCGAGGACGTCACCATTGCCGATATTGCCGTAGCCACCAACGCGGGTCAGATTAAGACGGGCTCGCTTTCCCGAACCGACCGGATCTGCAAGTACAACCAGCTGCTCCGGATTGAAGAACAGTTGGGAGATCAGGCAATCTACGGCGGAAAACTGTAAGATTCCGGTTTTCCACTTCCCAAGCTCGACCCTCTGTGTTGAGTAAAGACCCGGGCGATACTCCCTAACTTGGGTAATTTCGTTTCATGAAGCCAACGATCACGCTCTCTCCATTCCCAAAGGAAGTGGAATCGTGGTGGTGGACCCATGCGGTGGAGCGTTGGCCTGAAATGAGCGAGGAAAAATTACTCAATACGCTTCGTCAGGAAATCGTTGAGCAGAGCGACCGGTTCAACAAGGCGCGCTCCTTCGATGCTTCCGCCTATGGGGCAAGAGACCTCTCCGTCCTTGCCTATGGGAATTTCTATTTTTCGAGAACTTGGATGGCCGCCCGCTTTGCTCTGGCCGAGCTTCTTTCGGTTTGCCAATGGACGCCACCCGCCAAGGGACCGATTCGCATCCTTGATCTCGGAAGCGGTTCGGGCGCCAGTGGATTGGCTTGCCTGAACGCTCTCAGAGAAAATCGTATAGCCAACCCGCTCGAATTGCATGCCTTTGATTATTCGAGCAAAAGCCTGGCCTACCTCAAGGATCTCCATCGCAGTTGCGCTGACCTTTGGCCGAATACACGGATCAAGACGGAAAGGAACGATCTACGAAACCCTTCGCCAAAGATGATTTCCCAAAGATACGATCTCGTTCTCATGGGATTCTCCTTTAACGAAATCATGCAGGATCTGGAGTTGGAGGAACGGGTCAAGGGTCTGAAAGAAATCACCAACTGCCTTAAGAGGAGCGGATTCCTCCTCCTTACCGAGCCCGCCGAATCGGAGATTTGCCGAAGTCTCCACCAAACCGTTGCCCGCTTGAAGGAGCTTGAAGAGGGTCTTTTTATTTTGGCTCCCTATTGGAACGGCATGCCCTGCCCCATGGCTCGGGAAAACGGCAAATACTTTAGTCACGAGGTAAGAAAATACCCCGTGGTGGAAAGGGTCGAACGCTTGAACCGCCCTCTTCGGTTGGAAATTCGTGAAGTTAAGTTCGGATTTTCCATCTTGGGAAGCACCAGTCCCGAACCCGTCCCAAAGACTCCAAATTTACTGCGCTTGATCAGTCCGGTCAAAAAGAGAAAAGGAACCATCTCCTTCTTCGGAATGGCGGCCAATGGCGGGGAACGGTTTTACGAATTTCAAAGAAGGGATTTATCGAAGGAGGTGATGAATCAATTGCTTGGTTTGCAGAGAGGAGATCTTCTCCAAATTGAGGGAGAGTTCTCCGCTTCGGAAGAAGGAAGAATACGTCTCACGGAAGCAAACCGCTTGCTCCCCTTGTTCGTCCCCCGGGTGATGGGAGAAACTTAAAATCCGATCGCTCCCCGCCGGCCTTGCTTGGTGATCAGCTCGCGACCGAACCAGACTCCGGTTCCGGAATTTATCTCTGTCAAAGTCATCAAAAAGTAAAAATCCGATTGGGTAACCTCATCCACGCGCGAAGTCTCCTCCACGATCTTGCCGGAGAGGGAAAAGTAGGGTCTCGGCCGGTTGATCTTTTTCTCATCCTCCTCAAGTCCCTTGCGTACTTCCTGAGCATAGCTATCCGAGCCTTTGCCTCCCGGACCGGCCGTCGTGGAAATGAGCACCCGCTTCGTAGCCAGTAAGTCCCTCTTCATGCCCTGAAGCAGAAGATCGGTATCGAAATAGGTCTGGGTGTCGTTTCGCACTTGCCCGACGTGCAGCATCGCCGGTTGGGAGGGAGCTTGGGCGAGAGCTCCACTTGAAAGAAGATCACCGATCAATTGATTGGCGGCGCGGGTGAAATCCTGCGCATTGATTTTCCCGAGATTGACCAGCCCCTTGTTGCTGCCGTCTTCCAAGTATTTTGCGTCCGCGGCNCGTCCGATCGGCCTACGCTCGCTGCAGGAGGAAAGGATAAGAATCAGNGCAAAGGCGGGGGAAAGAACGTTGGCTTTGAAGAAGGTAATGGCATTCATGAGTTTTTCGCTTTTTGGATTTTGAGATTGAAGTTTTTGGCGTTCGGGGTCGTGGCAACGGACTGAACCTCCACGGTTTCGCCTCCGCGGAGCAGGACGGGCTTCCAAACCATTGAGGTATCCTTGACAGTCATGCCATCGTCGTCCAACCANTCCAGCTTGTAAATCAGATCGAGTTCCTTGTCCGTGAGGTTCTGCAAGCCCACCTGAATCTTGAGAAGATTTTGGTTCACAATCGCTTGCCTTACTCCGGCAATCTTGATTTTCCCGGCAAGGTCTCCTTTGAACTCGACCTTTCTGAGAATCGGATCTTCCCCAAGATCACTTGGGTTCTCCTTACCCGTGGAATNAACGGGGTTGCNCGAGCAAGCCACACTGGTGANGAAAATCAGAACGAGGCATGAGCGAATGATTGGAAAACGGAAGAATTTGAATGAATTTTTCATGGCGACTGGGGGTCCATCGAAAAGGAATTCACCAAAATCAGAGGAGTATGAGCGGAAATGCTCCTAATCCAGAGGAGTTTGGTTTTTTCGGGACCAAGGGAAACTTTCTTCACTAAGTTCGTCCGAACTCCTCGTAAGGTCAACTCTCGAGATGCGGGAGTTTTGATTTTACAGAATTGAATCTGCTTGGGAAGCGTCGACCAGGAGCGCCAATCCGCCCGGGTAATGGACTGGGAAAACGCTCCAACGGCCACTCCGGTTACTGCCCGCACAGGTTCCTTTTCGGATCGAACCGCATCGGTCGCCAAGTACTGCAAACCACCCTTGGCCAAGGAACCCGTGATGGCTTTGGTCATTTCAATGGGATAATCCTTGGCAAATTCCTTGGCAACAATTCCATCCATATCAGCCAGCGGAACCGTTCGGCTCCAAGAACTCTCGTTCTGTCCTCGGACTTCCAGCGTTTCCAGAAAATTGTCGTTGGTCACCAAGGTTGGCAGGGCCANTCCTGCGTAAGGCAGGCGTGAAGTCTCGGAAAGGAAAATCAAAGGAAGGTCAAAACGCTTTTCCCGGCGAACGGGAGCCCGTCCCGTTTCAAAAAAGACGTAAGTCAGGTCTTCTTCGGAAGAAGTCCCTTTCCTCGCCTGTTCGTAATCCTCTCGAATCCATGGGTTTTCCGGATAAAGNGCATACAGTTGTCTGAGCGAGAAAAACGCTTTTTCGTAATCATCTCTTTGGGTTCCTCCATGCAAAAAATAAAGGGCTTCCAAGTAGATTGCCGCAGGGTTAACGTAGTCTCCCAAATCCGATGGAATCATTGCCTTCAATCGATCGGTTTCCTCTTTCAATTGATTCGCCTCAGCGCGATTGAAGCCCTTCTCCAAGTCAATTCCCCTTTTACTCATAAGTTCGCGTGACGCCGTCAACTCGGCATTCCACAGTTCCTTCGCATCTTGAACCGCTTGCCGGGTTTTGAAAATTTCCGCCCTCGCTCTTCCCTGTTTTCCCAATTCCATGAAATTCAAAGCCTGATAAAGGCGAAGCATCACCCGCTCATAGACTCTGGATTTGTAAGGTTTCCATTCGGGAGTACCGATCGAAGAAATCAGTTCTTCCGAAATTTTAGTTTTGGACCGGAGATGAACTCCAAACCATTTGTCATAGTGGGCGCTGACTTCCTGAAAGGCTNGAACGCTTCCCTGATGATCTCTCCTCAGGCGNTTGGTGGCACCCTCCTCCATGCGGTACAGCATCCGATCTCGCTTTGGTCCGCTTTCCGCCAAGTTTTCCGCTTCCTTTGCCGCTTGTTCGAAGTCTCCGATCTTCCAGGAAAAGGTGAAGTTTTCCGTACGGTCGTAATGGCTCGTCACACATGCAGGCAGAAANACCAAAAGGGCCAAAGTCAGAGATTCTCCGACTTTTTGGAAACGTTTCACAAAACCTTCGTTAAAGCGTTCAGCGTTCCTCTTCTCGAAGAACCTTAAGTTCAAAGTTTTCGTTTCCCTTGACGTCCCCCACCACCGTACGAAAACGCTTGTTGGTTCGCATCGCCTGTAACATTGCCTGCTGTCGCAACTTTTTCATGTAGGGGGGCGGATCCTCAAATGCGGTAAGCAGATTCGCCGTCACCATCAGAGTGCTCAACTCAACGTTCATCTTTCGGCTGAAACCTTCGGGCAGGGCAAAAGTCAATTCGCCCGGTAAGAGCGTTTCGGAAAAATTCTTGGTTTTGATGGAAATCTTACCCAGTAGACAGATTACCTTCATTCCACCATTGGTCGTAATTCCGACCATAATGGCAAAGGAATCATCCGATCGAATCCTCATTTCCGAAAGAGGAGATCTTACAAAAACCTTGGAGTCCTCCCCCATGANGTGCAANACGTAGGATCCCGAATGCAAATCGACTTCGTTCAAGCCTTTGAGATCAAAACTGGCAGCTTGAACGGCGCGAAGGGATAATCCACTGGCATTATTTGAATTCAATTCCACTCCACCGTTTGGAAGAACCGTAACCCTTCGTCCCACACCAATCGTTTGGTTGGTTCTCAGCTGGTCCCGCCTCTCCCATATTTCCCTCGCCAATACGGAACCAAACGCTTGGCTGACAAAGAAGTCACCCGGTTCCTTACTCAGAGGCATCAGTTGCATGGTTTTAGGCAATTCGGCAAGTTTCCCTCCTCGGTATCGTGTAACGAGAAAGCGGCCCTTGGTTATGCGTATCTGTTTTTCCACTTCGATGCGCAGAGGGTCATTGGCCGGAACTTGCCGAAGAATACCCATGGCTTGATTCAAGAGCTTGAGGGCTTCTTGAAACTGTTCATTTTCAGCCAAGCGGACACCCTCTTCCAAGAGGAACTTAGGGGAGTTTGGGGAATTTGAAAATAAGGAACCGGCGAATANTGCAAGAAGGCATANNANGCGGAAGAACCTTGCCGACAATCTCCCGGATTCAGACACTGGAAAGAAGACGAAGCTCAGAAAGCGTAGTTCACTCCCAGTGTGATGCCACCGATAAAGTCGTCAAATTCAGGAACCGTATCGTCGTTGCTCGTCTTCCACATGTAATTGGACGCCGCTGATAGGTTAAACCAATCGGTTACGGGATAAGAAGCATTGATNCCGGCATTGTANGTTTTATCNGATCTGCTCGTATTGGAACCTTCCGCATACATCATATTACTGTAGGTAAAGGAAGGCGTAAGAGAAAGTTTCTCGCCGACAGGCATGATGTAACTGATATTGATGTTGTGGGTCAACCCATCCTGAAGATTGACCGGACTATCGGTAAGAAGTTGCCCATTCGTGGCAGCAAGCAAAAATTGGTAAAGAGCAGGGTCCAATGAATCCTCNGGCGTATCCCCACTCGAAAATGCATAGCTTACTCCCGCGGTGAAAGACAAAATGTCACCCCAATCAAGNGGGAAAGTTTTGTTNANNGTNATNGCNGGNGTNTTNGANTANGAAATCANGTCTTTTGNNCCACGAAATTTATAGGGAGCCGCGTAAGTATGNCCAATGGTCAAGGAATAATCATTGGGCAAGATGAAGGGGAAAGAAAGTCCCGCAACCAAAACGTCGACGTCGTATAATTCCATTTCATCTCCGTAGTCACGAATGGGATCCGTGAAAGTGCGCATTTGCATGAACATGAAGGAAGGTGTGCAAATCACTTCCTCTCCAAGCCCATATTCACCCAAACCCATGGTAAAGGTAAGGGAAAGATCNGCGGTCGTNCCGTCTTTTTTAGTCGGTGATGCCGCTTTTTCGGGGTTCGAAGTATATTTGAACGCACTCGAAAGCGCCACCGCCGGAGTTAGCTCGGAACTCTTAACCTGAACCANNCGTTGGGTACCCATGGCATCTTCGGCNTCCTTGGCTTGNGCGTCAGCGAGNGNCCCTGAAAAGAAATCCGATGACAGGAACGGTGAATCTGATTGAGCCGATGAAGTTCCNTTCGCGTCCTGAGCATAGGAAACGTTTACTACAAAACAGGTTAAGGTAAGAAAGTAAAAATACTTCATTTTGAGGGGTATGACAGTTGCAACGAAGAGGGTTATTTCATCGTTCCGATCGTAATGGACGAACCGAATTGATCAAAGCTTTGAGCGCTATTGATCAAGTTTGCGTTGTACTTTACGTTTTCGATGAAATTGACTCGTCCGTAAACCTGAGAATTGAAGTTCGGGTACTTCCCGTCAATACCGCCATAAAGTGAATTAAGATTNACGGTCGANCCTGCNGGGAAATTGACGTTCCAAATATTGATCGTCATGGCTTGCATGGCAATCTCNCGAACCTGTTCCGAAAAACGCAGGTTATCGATCGACAATTCATTCGCGGCGATCAGGTGAACGAAGTCCGCTCCTCCATTGCCCGAGGTTCTCATATCCGAATTTTTGATGACCAAGCTGTCAAGGGAGCGGGCATGAAGCTCACCTTCAGCCTGCAAGTCGACGTTGAGGATTTCCATTGAATCCAGAGATCCAAAGCCAAGAGAAT
>NZLE01000099.1 GCA_002692605.1 Opitutia bacterium | reverse complement strand
GAGTCACACCAGGGAAGACCCACGAAAATTGAAGGCAACCCTAGTTATTTGCCCTACGGCGGCAGTACCGACATCTACGCTCAGGCATCCGTTCTTGATCTTTATGATCCGGATCGGGCCAAGGGAAGTTTTCTCAAAGAAACAATCAAAGTTGGCGCCGAGTCTTCCTCTCGATGGAAAAAGATTCCCTCCAAGGAGGCCATATCCGAAATTAAAAATTGGGTCAAAGACGGCAAAGTCGCCGTTTTGGCTGATTCCTCCTTTTCCTTAGCCCGGAAGAAACTTTCCGACGAACTCCAAACGAAAGGAGTCATTTGGTCCGAATATGATTCCTTGAGTTCACATACCATCGAGCGACAATTGGGCATGGCTCTCGGCTTGAATCGTTCGGTTAGAACTCTGCCCAAGCTTCAAAAGGTTTCCCGTCTTTTGTCATTGGATTGCGATTTCATGGGGCGTGAACCCTTCTCTTTGGGGAACTCCCGCACTTTCATGTCAGGCAGAAAAGTCCACAAGCCTGCAGATGCGCACAAAATGAATCGTCTGTATTCGGTTGAAGCGGATCTTACCATAACCGGGGGAGTAGCCGATCATCGGCTTCGCTTGGAATCATCGAAATTCGTGGCTTTTTCGGCTCTTCTTGCATCCGAAGTTCTGAAACTTCGCAAGAGCAAGGATCAAGCGCTCATTGATCATCTTGCGGTCCTCGGAAAACCATCTTCATCTCATCTCGAGTGGATTAGGGAGTGCGCAAAGGACCTTTGCTCTAAGCCAAATCGCTCCGTTGTCTTGGCCGGACACCACCTTCCCGTCGAAGTTCATCTGGCCACGCTCGCCATTAATCAATCCCTTGGATGCATAGGAAAGTCCATAGACTATCTTTCAGTCGAAGATTCATCCGCCACTCCTCTGGAAAGCCTCATTTCCTCCCTGGATAAAGGTGAGGTTGACTCGCTGATCTTCTTGGGAGGAAATCCAATCCATGCCACAAGTGGTTTCGTCAATTGGTCCGACTTGCTTGGGAAAGTCACCCATTCGGCTCGCATCGGGTTTTCCATGGACGAATCATCGCAAGTTTGCGATCTTCACATTGGTCAATCCCACTTTTTGGAATGTTGGGATTTGGGTAAAACTTGGGACCAAACCGCCATCATTCCCACGCAACCTCTTCTGGCCCCGCTTTTCGACACCCTATCAGATTTGGAGTGCCTTCTCGGCCTTAATGATTCGGATCAAAGCACGCACGATTTCGTCAAAGACTTGTCTCAAGAAAACAAGCAGTCACCCAATGACTTTATGGATTTCCTGCGTTTGGGCGTTCAAAAGACAGCCCCCGTTAAGATTACCAAAGAGGCCAACCCGAAGAAGGCTCTTATGGCATTTGATTATGAGGGCGAAGAGTCAGCAAAGAGTAGCCTCGAGGTCCTGCTTGTTCCCGACTTTCATGCCTTGGACGGAAGATTCGCCAACAATGGTTGGATGCAGGAATGTCCGCATCCCATCACTAAACTGACATGGGACAACGCCTTGCTGATCAGTCCGTCGCTCGCCAAGAGCTTGGAGGAGGAACACCCCAACCTCGGACTGCTTCCCAAACCAACGATGTTGAACAAAAACGGTCAGATTGCACCGGACAATGCCGTTTTCGACAACGGTTACCAGAAAGCACCAGTAGTTCGCATTAGCCTTTCCGAGGATAAATTCATTGAAGGTCCCCTCTACGTCCAACCAGGTTTGGCCGATCAAACCATAGTTGCCTCTTTCGGGATGGGCAGAAAGAACACCGGTCGCGTCGGTCACGGCACTGGTTTTGATGCCTTTCCTCTCATTTCCGAAGCCGGCAATCGGATCATCTCCGGGGTATCTCTCCAACCTACGGGCGAATTTCAAATCCTCGCCAACACGCAGGAGCATTGGTCGATGGAGGGTAGGGCGATCATACGTGAGGCCAACCTCAGTGAATACGTTGATGACGAGGATTTCGCCAAACACATGGGGGCAGAGTCCCATTCGCCGCCTATTTGGGGGAAAGACCAAGACAAGGACTATGTCCATAAGTCCCAAACCACTCCTAGAGGAAATTCTGCGTATGAACATCCCGACCATAACTACGAACATTCGGATACGCCCGGGCTTCATCAGTGGGGAATGGCCATAGACTTGAACCAATGTACGGGATGCAGTGCCTGCGTTGTGGCTTGTCAGAGTGAAAATAACATACCCATCGTCGGTAAGGACCAAGTGCTTCGTGGACGCGAGATGCATTGGATGCGCTTGGACCGTTACTACAGTTCATCTGAAAGGGAGGGCACGGAAATCCCCTCCGACGTCCAAGTTTCCTTTCAGGGTGTTTCGTGCATGCATTGCGAAACCGCTCCTTGTGAATCCGTCTGTCCCGTCAACGCCACCGTGCATGATGAGGAAGGCCTTAATGCAATGGCATATAACCGTTGCGTAGGCACTCGTTATTGCGCGAACAATTGTCCCTATAAAGTTAGAAGATTCAATTTCTTCGATTGGAACAAGCGTGACGTTAACCAACTTTATCAAGGTCCTTTGGGTGATAAGAATGATCCTCTCCCTTCCATGGGTAAAAACCCCGACGTAACTGTTCGAATGCGTGGGGTTATGGAGAAATGTACCTACTGTGTGCAACGCATCCAAGAGGCTAAGATCAGAATAAAAGTCAATGCCCAGCGAGAAGCCAAGCTAAGCACGGGCTTGGATGGTTCTGACATCAAATTGGAAACCAAAGACATTAAGGTACCTGATGGGACCATCCGTCCTGCCTGCCAACAAGTTTGTCCCTCGGACGGTGTGGCCTTCGGAGATTTGTCTGACCCTAACAGCCGGGTCTCCAAACTCACGAACGATCCGCGCAACTACTCGGTACTCGGATATCTGAATACGAGGCCTCGGACCACTTACTTGGCAAAAGTGCGTAATCCCAACCCTAAGATGCCGGATTTTGCAGCTACGCCTCACGCTACCCGCGAGTATCATGACAAAGCGCATCCATCCCATCATGGAGAAGAACACCACGGTGGGCATGGTGATCATAACGGATCGCACGACTCAAAGCACTAACCGTGGCCACCGCAAAAACAGCAGACCAAAAGGATGCACCGGCCATCCTAAAAAAGGTCAAGCCCGCTCCTTGGATTGACCCTCCTCTCGTTGAAAACAAGAGAAATTTCCATTGGGTCACCAATAAGATATGCGGTATCGTTGAACAAAAAACACCAACTTGGTGGTGGTGGTGCTTCATCCTTGCCTTATGCGTGGCAAGTTTCACTGGTATGGGATTGGTGTATTTGGTTTCTACGGGAGTGGGTGTTTGGGGNAATAACAATCCAGTGAATTGGGGNTGGGCCATTGTNAATTTCGTTTTTTGGATCGGGATCGGTCACGCAGGCACTTTGATTTCAGCCGTACTTTGTTTGCTCAAGCAAAAATGGAGAACTTCCATCAACCGAGCCTCCGAAGCCATGACCGTATTTGCGGTTTTGTGCGCGGGAATCTTTCCCCTATTTCACGTGGGACGCGTCTGGTTTGCCTGGTGGCTTTTCCCGCTACCCAATTCCAACGCCATTTGGCCACAATTTCGAAGTCCCCTCGAATGGGATGTTTTTGCAGTCTCGACCTATGCCACCGTATCAATCCTATTTTGGTACATGGGGATGATCCCAGATCTTGCGGTCATCCGTGATCGGGCCAAGGAAACCTGGAGAAAATACTTTTACGGAGTTCTCTCCATGGGATGGAGGAATGCAAACAACCATTGGCGAAATTTTGAAATGGCCTATCTTTTGTTAGCAGGCCTCTCTACGCCCTTGGTGCTTTCGGTGCACACAATCGTATCCTTTGACTTTGCCGTGGCCAACTTACCGGGTTGGCACACCACGATTTTCCCTCCTTACTTTGTAGCGGGTGCTATTTTCTCTGGTTTCGGCATGGTTTTGACGTTGCTCCTGCCGCTGCGTTCGCTNTTTGGTTTGCACGATTTNATCACTCAAAATCACATCGATAACATATGTAAGATCACCTTAGCTACCGGAACCATGGTCGGTTACGCCTATTCCATGGAGTTTTTCATCGCGTGGTATGGCGCGAANTCCTACGAAAGTTTCGCGTTCATTAATCGAGCCTTTGGAAATTACTGGTGGGCATACTGGATTATGGTATCCTGCAACGTGATTAGTCCACANCTCTTTTGGTTTAAGGCGATTCGAGAAAACACACCTTTGGTTTGGGTGATTTCCATCTTTGTAAACATCGGCATGTGGTTTGAAAGATTCGTTATCGCCAACACCACTCTTTCCAGAGATTTTCTACCATCCAGNTGGGGNTATTATTCCCCCACGGTAGTGGACATCTTCACTTTCGCNGGAACTTTTGGATTCTTTTCCGTTCTTTTCCTTCTGTTCATTCGTTTTCTACCACTCATGCCCATGGCCGAAGTAAAAATGGTCATGCCNCAAGCCGACCCCCATGGAGGNAAGCACTAACTGATTTCCCATGAGTAAAACAAAGACATTGGAGATCAAATACGGTTTGTCGGCTACCTTCAACTCAGCAAAGGAGATTTACGATGCGGCGGGTAAGGTTAGGGAAGCCGGATTCTCCTCNTGGGAGTGTTACACGCCAATGCCGGTTCACGGTTTGGATGGGCAAATGGGCTACAAAAGGTCGAAGGTNCCCTGTTTCACCTTGGCTGGAGGCATAACCGGTTTCTTTACCGGCATGTTGATCGTCTGGTTCATGAACGCCTACGATTACCCCTTGATCGTNGGTGGAAAACCTTACTTCAGNCCCATTTANCCCTTTCCCGTNTTTTACGAGCTTACTATTCTATTCGCCGCTTTTGGTACTCTGTTTGGCATGTTTTTCCTCAATCGTCTGCCCCGGCATAACCATCCCGCATTCGAACATCCCAATTTCGGACGCACGGGCGATGATAAGTTCATGATTGTCGTTGAAGCCGAGGACCCAAAGTTCGATGAGGAAGAAACCGGTTCCTTCCTTAAGGAAATCGGNGGCAAATCGATAACCATGATCAAGGAGNCCATCGATTAGTAATGAGGTATTTCATNGCCATATACGTGATCGTGATTTTAGTGGTGGTTTCNATAATGGGCTTCCGTGGTGATTTGACCGAAAATACCCCTTTGGAAGTCTTCCCGGATATGGATCGACAGGCCAAATTCAAGGCTCAGACGGCCAATTCTCTTTTTGCCGACAACCAAGCCGACCGGCTTCCTGTCCCTGGCACTGCCTTACGAGGAAATGCACTGGAAATCGAAAACGTATTCGCCAAAGAGCCTCAAATTTCTTCCATCGAATTTCGTACGGGTAAAACCGCTGATGGCAATTGGACCGATTTCATTCCGAACGAGNTGGAGGTTGATCTTGCCTTAATGCGCTTGGGNCAAGAAAAATATGATATCCATTGCGCGGTTTGCCATGGTGACTATGGGAATGGCCAAGGGGTTCTTGCCAAATTCGGAATTGCCCCAAGAAACCTTTCCGATGCATCCCAGGCAGGAACCTACCTTGAATCTGCTGGAAGATGGACCGATGGACAGATTTTCCATGCAATCAGCATGGGCTCCGCTTCCGGAATCATGTTAGGTCTTAAGGATAGGCTTACCTTTAGGGAAAGATGGGCGATCGTTCTCTATGTGCGGGCACTGCAGAATTACGTGACTGAAGCTACCGTAAGAAAAGATGGAGGTGGCTCATGAGCGCCAAAGCAGGTACAGCTTCCATCGCATCCAAGGACGACTTGTCGACTCGGTTGTTAGCGGGTGCCATATTGGGTTTGGGCATCGGTTTATTTGGATTGTTCAATGGCCTTTCCACAGGCGACAAAGCTCCCTTTCTCGGATGGCTTTGGGGATGTTCTTTTTGGCTCAGCATAGCCATCGGTTTACTGATGCTGATCATGATCTTCCGCATTTTCAATTCCCATTGGACTCCCGTTGTACGGAGACAGCAAGAACACGGACTCGCCGCATTTCCATGGCTAGGACTTTGCCTTTTGCCGCTTCTCCTTGTGGCTTGGTTCGGAGGAGAACAATCCGGAATTTTGTGGACTTGGATCAATCCAGATGCCCAAACCATCGAGGCCAGTTCCGTGATCAGCGTAAAGGACGACGTTTTACACCAAAAGAAAGCCTCCTATTTAAATCTGTATTTTTTCAGTTTACGGATGATTCTCTATTTTGGCATTTTTTGCGGACTCGGTCATTGGCTTCGAAAAATTTCCTTTACGCAGGACAAAGACGGTGATCCTCATTGGACGAAATTGGGAGGAAAGATTTCAGCCGCCGGAATTCCATGCGCGGCTCTCGCCCTGACCTTCGGGGCATTTGATATGTTCATGAGCCTTGAATACCAATGGTTCTCGACCATGTACGGAGTTTGGTTTTTTGCCTCAGGCATTCGTGCCGCCTTGGCGGTCACCATTATCGGTTGTCTCTATTTGGGCACGAAAGGTTCTTTACGCGGGATCTACAACCAAGCTCATCAGTACGATCTCGCCTGTCTCTCCCTTGCCTTCACGGTATTTTGGGCCTACATCAGCTTTTCGCAGTATTTTCTCATTTACAGTGCAAACATTCCCGAAGAAACCTTTTGGTTTACCATACGGGAAATCAATCCGAATACTGGAGAAAAATCGGGTTGGTTTACCGTAAGCAT
>NZLE01000098.1 GCA_002692605.1 Opitutia bacterium | reverse complement strand
TCGACTTTTTTCTTCGTTTTTGTGGAAGGTTCCCCATACGCGGGTTCCTTGCCCATTAGGGCATCCACAGGGATAATGTCTTCCAAAGCCATACAACTGTCTTTGAATTCGCTTAGCTAGCCGATGGCAAACCAAAAGCGGAATAATTGCCTTGCTCCGCAGATCCAACGAATGCAATGATCACGATTTTTTGAAAGCGGGCGTAGTATATCGGTAGTACGTGAGCTTCCCAAGCTTGAGGGGCGGGTTCGATTCCCGCCGCCCGCACCATTTCCAAAATGTTCAACATGAGAACTTCAATTTTCGCTGCGGCGCTTTTACAGGTGGGCTGTTTTTCCGCATCTATTCCCCATTNTTCTCCTATCGAAAACGACNTTNCGAACAGGGANCCGAAGCTCCATCATCTGGTATTTTGTTGGCTGAAGGATTCTGGGAATTCCGAGCATCGGAGTCGTATCATCCAGGTTTGCCAAGAATTTGATAAGATTCCAGTGGTCCTGGGACTTGAGGCGGGTGAAGTGGTTTCAAGTGACCGATCCATTGTCGAAGATGGATATGACGTGGGCATGCTTATCATAGTTAAGGATGAGGAGGACTTGCAAAGATACTTGGACCATCCCATCCATCGCAAAGCCAAAACTGAAGTCCTTTTGCCTTTGGTGGAGAAGATCGTGGTCTATGACTTCAAGAGCCCATAGGGTGCTCTTACGGTTCAATCAGCTGGAGTCATACCCAATACGATATCAAAGCGGGCCGAGACTTCACCGATTTTCGAATCCTTCAATGGGTTGAATGGAACCACCAAAGAATCTCGTGCTTTTGTGTCCTTTACGCGTTGAAGTATGAAGTCCTTTTGATTGCGCGGTTCATTTTTAACGTAACACTGAGTGGTGAGCACTCGCTTGCCTTTGGTGGAAACCGCCATGTGGATGTGCGGNGTTCGTCCACTGTAGGGACTTGGTTTAAGCGTGCGNAAGGAGTAACGGCCCTTNGAGTCGGTTAGAAAACGGCCNTAGCCCTGNAAATTGGAATCAAGCTTTTCTCGAGAACCCCCTCGGGAGTGCAGATAAACACCATGCTTGTCAACCTGCCAAATCTCAACCAAAGCATTTCGCNGGGGATTTCCCTTTATGTCCGTCACTTTTCCGCTGAGGTAGGCAATGGTACCAACCGCCGGGGTAAGCGAGTCATTTATGATAATCAGGTCGTTGTCGGTGTCCAAAGGCATTTTGTCCGGGTAAAAGGGTCCTTCGGTTTGGCGGGGCGTAAGTGTGAGAGTTTCCGCCATCAAACCGGGCACACAGAAGAAAGGAGTGGCTAGGATGGACGAGGACAAGAAGGATCGGCGAGACAGGTGCATTCAGACAAACTGTACCGATTGAGGGGGAGTTGAAAGAAAAAAAGCAATGTGAGCGTTTTCAGGTAAAAACCTGATGCCGTCGAGTACTCAGGCGCAGACTTGGTTGCGTCCGTTCTTCTTAGCTTCCAAAAGTTTTTGGTCCGCCCGTTGCATGGCATCATGTCCATCGGAATCNTCNGAGCAAACGAGGGAAATACCCACACTAACGGTCACCGTAATTCGGGAACCCTCGGAGATNATGGGCATGCTTTCGATTTTACCTCTGAGNCTTTCCGCGATTCCTTCCGCGTGCTTGGCATTCGTGTATGGTAAAAGCACGCAAAACTCTTCTCCTCCCAATCTTGCAACGATATCATGATAACGAAGGTTGTCCTTGCATCTTTCGGTCACTTCAATCAACACTTGGTCTCCAACGGCATGCCCATATTCATCGTTCACCGACTTGAAGTGATCGATGTCTATCATGATGAGGGCGTATTCCTTTTGGCTTCTTTTGAATCGGGAGAATTCCTGAGATAGGATCTCGTTGAAGGCTCTGCGGTTGGCAGCGGTTGTCAGCGGATCGGTCCGGCATAGAACCTGTAGCTTTCTTTCCAAATTCTTTTGTTCGGTGATGTCTCTTTGGATGGAGGCGAAGTGCGTGACGTTTCCGTTGTTGTCACGAAGCGGNAGGATGCTNAGATCGATCCAGTATTCCTTGCCNAATTTAGTGTAGTTGCGCAGCGTGACTCGTACCGCTTCCTTCTTTTCCAAGGCTCTGCGNATCGCTAATTTTTCCTTTNTNTCCGTGTCTTTGGATTGAAGGATACGGGGACTTTTGCCAATGACTTCTTCNGCAGAATATCCGGTCATTTCACTGAAAGCCTGATTTACGTAAATGATTTCCGGTCCAGGTTCATCAATGGGGTCGGCCTTGGTGACGATTACGACATCCTTGGCATTTTGGACGATTTCGGAAAAATCGAACTCGGGCGGAGAATGGGGCATTGNAGGNATAGGGTTCGGAAAGAAAGNATACGAGTTCTAAGAAAACCAATNTGAAAAATAGGTCAAGATTAGGATGATGAAAGTAGTGTTTTGACCAACTGGAATTTCAATTCGAGTGATCATTGCGTAGTTTATTGAATCAGCATTTCCTTGGCGGACTTACCTTGAGGAATCATAGGCAAAACATGCTCGGTGTAAGGTACGATCACTTCGAGAAGATAGGGTTCTTCCGCATCCAGCATTTCCCGCATCGCCTCGCGTAAGTCCTCGCGTTTGGATACCCTGCGAGCCTTGACTCCGAATCCTTCGCACATCTTTACGTAGTCTGGATAAATGGCTTCTAGGTTGTCGGGACCTCCGATGTTTTCGGGGTCACACAAAATGGTATGTCCACGAACGGATTCATAGAATCGGTCCTCCCATTGCACCACCATGCCAAGGTGCTGGTTGTTCAATAAAAGGCACTTGGCATTGATTTTTTCGATTTTCGCAGTGGCAAGTTCCTGAACGTTCATGATGAAGGAGCCGTCCCCATCGATGTCAATTACTTCTTTGTCGGGGCGGGCAACCTTGGCGCCGACCGCCGCAGGGTAGCCAAATCCCATGGTGCCCAAACCAAGGGAAGAGATGTAGGTTCGGGGTTCCTTGAACTTGTAGTATTGAGCGGCCCACATTTGGTGCTGACCCACGCCGGTTGTGATAATGGCTTCGCCCTTCGACTCTTCGTAGAGCACGTCAACCGCTTCCTGCGCAGTAAGGTGTTCGCCCTTGGAATACTTGAAGGGGTGTTCCTTTTTCCACTCTTTGATGGTGAGCATCCAATCCTTGAGATTGGGTTTTTCGAAACCACGCTCTTGAATTAGTTCGGACATCCTTTTAAGGGCAAATTTGACATCCGTACGAATGGGAAAGTGGGCATGGACGTTCTTGTTATGCTCGGATTTGTCGACGTCGAAGTGAATGACATAGGCATCAGGGGCATACTTACTGACCACACCTGTGATTCGATCGTCGAAGCGGGCTCCGGCGCAAAGCAGTAGGTCACTTTCGCAAACCGCCCAATTCCCTGCAACGGTGCCGTGCATGCCATACCAATAGAGAGATTGCTCATGATTCGGGTCAAAACCACCCAAACCCATAAGTGTATGAGCTACGGGTAAGCCGGTTAACTCTGCGAATTCCCTCAATTCCTCGTGCGCTTCTGAGGATATGATCCCGCCTCCTGTGTAGAGAACGGGTTTCTTGGCCTTGGAAATCAGGTTAAGGACTTCGATTAGCTCTTCGTCCGATGCCCGGGGTTCATCCAATTTGTATCCTTCCAAATTATCGACTTCAGATGGGAAAAACGGTTCGAAGACTTTTTGCTGCACATCTTTGGGGATATCGATAACAACGGGTCCTGGGCGACCGGTTTCGGCCAGATAAAAAGCTTCCTTTACGATTTTGGGCAAGTCTTCTGCAGTCAGTACGAGATAACTGTGTTTGACGATTGGCAGGGTCATACCGAAAAAGTCGGTTTCCTGAAAGGCGGCTTTGCCAATGAATTGTTGATAGACTTGTCCGGTTATTGCAACAAGAGGAATACTGTCCATGTATGCATCCGCAATGCAAGTGACCAAATTGGTGGCACCCGGCCCGGAAGTGGCCATACAGACTCCAGCTTTGCCGGTTGCCCGCGCATATCCGTGCGCCATGAATCCGCCGCCTTGTTCCTGACGAGGCAGAATGGTACGGATATTCTTGGAACGAGTGAGGGACTGGTGCAACTCCATGGAAGCTCCGCCAGGGTAGGCAAATACGACTTCCACACCCTCCCGCTCGAGAGCTTCGACGAGTGCGTCGGCTCCCTTCATGGCGGGCCCGTGCTCGCCTTTCGCTTCCGGGTCAGGGTGTCTAATGGATTGTGTGCTCATGATTATAAGTCTGGAAAAGTTATTAACATGTCAAAAATCGACTCTTTTTTCAAGATGAAAGGGAGTGAACCCAAGAGATGACCTTTGGGGTTCCGGGCACCACTGGAAAACTTTTAAATCAACTCTCGCAAATCGCTCACAGCCAGAGACAGATGGGTCGCTTCCGATTCCTCGAAAACCTGCTCAAGCAGTTTTCTTTTGGATTGCTGGAGTTGAAGAACTTTCTCCTCCACGGTGGCAGTGGTAATCATCTTGTAAACCGTTACTTGCTTTTCCTGACCGATCCGGTGAGCCCGATCACTTGCCTGAGCTTCAGCGGCGGGGTTCCACCAAGGGTCGAAGTGCAAGACCACGTCGGCGGCAGTCAGATTCAATCCGGTTCCCCCCGCCTTGAGTGAAATCAAAAAGACGGGAATGGAATCGTCGTCTTGGAATCGGTCGACCTGTGCCATACGGTCGCTCGATGAGCCGTCTAGATAGCAAAAGCTCAAGCTGGCAGCTTCAAGTTCAGATTTTAAAAGTTTGAGAACCTCAACGAATTGGGAGAAAACGAGCATGCGATGTCCGGCCTCAAGGCAGGTGTAGAGAAGTTCGCGAAAAGCATTTAGCTTGGCGGATTGATCNGCTGGGAAGTCAGGTTTGATCAATCTNGGATCACANCAGGTCTGACGAAGTCTGAGGAGTTGAGTNAGGGTCTTCATGCGCATCGCTCCATCGGAAGCCCCTGCATTTGCAATTTTGTCGAGCTCTCGCTCTGCCCTAAGGCGAACCTCAGAGTAGAATGCCCGCTGCTCCTCTGTCAGTTCGAGGTAAAGGATTTGTTCGATCTTGTCGGGAAGTTCGGGTGCGACGACCCGCTTGCTTCGGCGAAGGAGGTAAGGGGCGGATTCTTTAAGAATTCTTCGCTCGTGCCAGATTCGTTCCTCTCCGCGCGAAGTTGGGGGAAGGCTCGGTCGGGCACCCGGAAGCAGGAATTCGAGCAGAGCGATGAGGTCGGAAACGCTGTTTTCAATTGGTGTGCCGGTCAATAAAACCCTACCTTCGGAATGGAGTGATGCCATAGCCTGGGCATTCTGAGTCTTGCGGTTTTTGAGGTGTTGGGCTTCATCACCGATCACGCAGAGAAAGGAAATGGGCTCAAAGAGTTCAAGATCGCGAACAAGAGTGCCGTAAGAGGTGATTACGAGATGGTTTTTGCTTATTTCGCAAGCGTCTTCGGTTCGGTCGCTGCCATGGTGAACGTAGGTCGAAAGTTTAGGGCAAAATCTTTGGGCTTCTCGTTTCCAATTCTCCAAGAGTGAGGCGGGGCATGCGACCAGAGATACCGAAGCAAAATCTTCTTCCTTGCGAAGGGTTGATAGAAAGGCAAGAGCCTGGAGGGTCTTCCCCAATCCCATCTCATCGGCAAGAATTCCTCCAAGTTGGTTTCTGAAGAGGTGTAGTAACCAGGCGACCCCGATCTTTTGATAGGGGCGAAGGATCTTATCGAGAGGCTCTTCGAGATTGGGTGGGGGGAGGTTGGACAAATCCCGCAAGGCTGAACTGCGTTTCTTCCACTTGCTCGGTGGTTGGAACCGAGGGTCTGCTTCAAGGAGGTAATCTTCAAGAGCCGGAGCTTGAAAAGTTTCGATGGGATGAGTGCTTCGAGCGAGTAGGGGGGCATCCGGATTCCCCGAGACGTTTCGTTGAAGCCGACTTGCCTTTTCCTTTAGTTCACGAGAGAGCAAATATAGCTTATTGCCATATCTTAAATGATTTTTGCCGGTTGCCAAGGCATGCTCGAGTTCATGTGCGGGAAGATCACCCGCTTCGATCCGAATTTCGACTTCAGTGGAATCCTCGGTTTCGGATGCAGAGGTTCTCAGTTCGGCTTTATTGATGATGGAAGTCTGTTCGCGAAAGTTTTCGGTAAACGATGCCTCATAATCGATTTCGAAGTCCCCCTGATGCGCGGCAAGGAAATCGAGAACCTTCGAGGTGTCCCTCAGCCACCACCAATGGCGGTGAGACCGGTCGCGTAAAAAACTCCACTGTCGCATGAGTCGAAGAACTTCCTTGTAGTTCGGATGTTCTGAAGAAGGTAGAATGATACGCAAGTATTCGGTCGAGCCTTCGACCTCGATGGGAGGACCGGTATAGTCAGATGCCTGGGCGTCGGTGGCGATGGGTTGGTCCTCGCAAGTTTTCGAGATTTCGCGAACTGGTCTCGGCGGTTTGGGTTTGGGGGACTCAATGAATTCGCTGACTCCCAGCAAATTACCCTCTGCCCATTCGATTTCGCTTTCCGGGTCATTGGCCGTGTAAAAGCATGGAACTTCGTGAAGCAGTCGAAGAAGCTGTCCGGCTTGGTCAAGGTCAAGTTGAATAAAGGAAGTGATGGTTCCTCCGCACCATTGGGAAAGGGCGAAGAGAGCGGATCTTTGGGAGTCCGGGAGGTCCGCAAAGGCGGCTGGTTCGGTTTTTTCGGGAGGTATGCGCAATCCATCGGAACGTTCAAGTTCCACTTTTGCGGGAATTGCATTGCGTTGGACGCAACCCGCCAAAGTAGGCGGGAGAAGAATACGTAATTTCACGCTAAGCCTGAGGAAAGCTCAATCCCCGAAAGGGCTTCGCTCAAGTCTTTGCCCGCAGGCGCCCCCCCCATTGCAAAGTCCGGTTTTCCACCTCCTTTTCCACCAAGCTTCTGGGCA